>NZ_JBHTTQ010000008.1:0-163748 GCF_042794475.1 Streptomyces sp. NPDC056527 | reverse complement strand
GGCAGGGACACCTGCCCGGCGGCCGAGGGGAAGTTCAGCCCGCCGCCGGCGTGTAGTGGGCGGCGTCGTCGCCCTCGATGACGTAGCTGAGTATGCCGTCGACACCCGCCGGGACGTCTCCCGCGACGGTCACCCGGTGCAGCAGACGCGGCAGGTCGCCGTAGTCGTCGGGGGCGTAGTGCTGGGTGATGCGGTTGTCGAACAGAACGAGGTCGCCCGGCCGCCACGCGACGCGCACGATGTTCTCGGGGCGGGTGACGTACGACTGGAAGATGCGCAGCAGATCGCGGGAGTCGGAGGGACCGAGTCCGATGATGCTCTGGGCGAAGCCACCGATGAACAGCCCGCGCTCCCCGGTCTCGGGGTGGACCCGGACGACCGGGTGGGCGGTGCGGTACTTCCGGGAGACGAACCGCTTGCGGTGTTCGGCGGCCTTCTCGCTCCTCGGGGCCGCGTAGTCGTAGTCGTTGGTGTGCACCGCCCACAGCTTGTCGGCCAGCTCGCGCAGCGGCTCGGGCAGATCCCTGTACGCGGCGCCCGCGTTGGCGATGAGGGTGTTGCCGCCGTAGGGCGGGACCACGATGCTGCGCAGCGTGGACGCCTTCGGCGGCGTACGGACGAAAGTGACGTCCGTGTGCCAGTGGTTGGCGCGGATGCCCTCGTCACCGTCGACGGGAAGGATCTGGGGCTGGTCGTCGACGGACGGCACGGTGGGGTGCGCGGTGGTGAGCTCGCCGAAGAGGGAGGCGAAGCGGATCTGGCCCGCGTCGTCGAGCTGCTGGTCGCGGAAGACGAGCGCCTTGTGTTCCAGGAGCGCGGAGTTGATCTCGGTGACGACGGCGGGGTCGAGTTCGGCGCCGAGGTCCACTCCGAGGATCTCCGCGCCGATACGGCCGCCGATCCTGCGGATGTCGAAGCCGGTGCTGGTGGCCATGTGCGGGTCCCTTCGGGAGGTGATCAGGAGGTGATGGGCAGTGAGGTGCCCTTGGCCCCGGGCGGGCCGAGGGAAGGGCCGACGGCTCGCAGCGCGCCGGGCGTGCGGCCGCGGCCCCAGCCGATGTGCCGGCGATAGCTGCCGAGCAGGCCGGTACGGGCCAGGTGCCCCTCGTCGCGGGCGGTGGGCTCGTCGGGCAGCGGGCGGGTCTGGGGCGCGACGTACAGCGCGTCGGCCGGGCAGTTCGCCTCGCACTGGAAGCAGGTCTGGCAGTCGTCGCGGCGGGCGAGCACCGGGATGCCGTCCGCACCCCGGTCGAACACGTCGGTGGGGCAGACCTTGATGCACTTGTCGCAGGTGATACAGCGTTCCGCCGAGACCAGTTCGATCACGAAGCCACCTCCATGGGTGCGTCCGGTGTGGTTGTCAGGGGCTCGGGCCGGGTCCACACCCGATCCAGGCCGCCCGTGACGATGCGGTGGTGCTGCCGGGGATCCTGCGTCGGGAAGTCGAGTCGCTTGGCCATGCCGCGGGTCTCGGTGCGGGCGAGCGCCGCGGCGTACATCCAGCGGGCGTGCGCCGCCATCGCCGACGCCTGCCGGGCCCGGACGACATCCCCGCCGTCGGCATGCAGCGTGGCGCGCAGCTCCTGCCAGACGCTGTCGAGCGCCCGCAGTGAGGCGGTGAGCTGCTCGCCGTGGCGCAGGTAGTTCTTCTCGTACGGCAGCACTTGGGCCTGGACCGCGGTGACGACGTCCCGGAATCCGTTCGCGGGGCCGGGGGTGCCGGTCGGCCTGAGCCCGGCTCCGCCCGCGGCGGCGAGGCGCCTCGTGCCGGCGCGGTCGCCGAGCGAGAGGGCGTGGCGGGCCGCGCCTCGGCCTGCCCACGTACCGGAGGAGATGGCCCACGCGGCGTTGTGGCTGCCACCACCGGTGAAGCCACCACAGATCAGCTCACGGGTGGCGGCGTCCCCGGCCGCGTACAGCCCCGGGACGGTGGTGGAGCAGTCGTCGTCGGCGATGCGGATGCCGCCGGTGCCGCGCACGGTGCCCTCGGCGAGCAGGGTGACGGCGAAACGCTGCGTGAAGGGGTCGATGCCGAGCCGGTCGAAGGTGAGGAAGAAGTTCGGCTGCGCCAGCCGCATCGCCTGGCGGGCGGCCGGGTCCGCCCGGTCCAGGCGGCAGTACACCTTCTCGCTGAGCAGCGTCCTCGCGATCACGGACCGGCCGCCCTGGCTGGCCGCGCCCTCCAGGACCGTGTCGTCCTCGCGGTAGAAGGTCGCGAAGGAGTAGAACGCGGTCTTGGTGACGGAGGTGCCCTCGGGCGCGATGCCGTAGGCGTTGGAGAACTCCATGCCGGACAGCTCCGCGCCCGCTTCGGCGGCGAACAGCGCACCGTCGCCGGTGTTGACGTTGCATCCCAGCGCACCGCTGAGGAACGCGCAGCCGCCGGTGGCCAGAACGACCGCTCCGGCGCGCACCCGGTACGGCCGCCCGGCCTGTCGCTGGTGGCCGCGGGCTCCCGCCACGGCCCCTGAAGGGTCGGTGAGCAGCTCGGTGACCGGGCTGTGGTCGAGGATGCGCACCCCGGCCCGCTGGACGCGGATCCGCATCCTGCGCATGTACTCCGGTCCCTGCAGGCCGTTCCTGAGCTGCTTTCCGTCCGGCCCTGTCGGGAAGGGATAGCGCCCGGCCGCCGCCAGCTCGTTCACGCCGGAGTACGTCTGGTCCAGCACCCGAGCCATCCAGCGCCGGTCGGCGAGAAAGCCGCCCAGTGCCTCCCGGCTCGCCATGGCGGCCTCGCGCGCGGCGGGCTCCGGTGGGACGTACCAGACGCCGGTGCCGCTGGAGGCGGTGGCACCGCTCGTGCCGCAGTAGCCCTTGTCGGCGAGGACCACGTCCGCCCCGGCCCGGGCAGCCTTGAGCGCGGCCCACGTCGCCGCCGGGCCGCCGCCGACCACCAGGACGTCCGTGGTGAGTTCGAGCCCTGTCATGCGGGCCGTCCCTCGGCCGCGGCCGCCGCGGCCAGCCGGTTGGCGGGGCGCGTCAGGCCGTAGTGGTCGCGCAGGGTGCGGCCGGTGTACTCGGTGCGGAACAGGCCGCGGCGCTGCAGGATCGGGACGACGTGGTCGACGAAGTCGTCCAGGCCGCCCGGCAGATGGGGCGGCATGATGTTGAAACCGTCGGCGGCGCCTTGGGTGAACCACTCCTGGATCTGGTCGGCTATCTGCTCGGGGGGGCCGGCGAGCACCCGGTGGCCGCGGCCGGCGCCGAGGCGGGCGATGAGCTCGCGCAAGGTGAGGCCGTCGCGGCGGCCGAGTTCGGCGACCAGCGTGAAGCGGCTCTTGTTGCCGTTGATGTCCCGCTCCTCGGGCAGCTCGGGCAGTGGCCCGTCCAGCGGCAGCCCCGTCAGATCGGTGCCGAGCATCCCGGACAGCTGGGCGAGGCCGTACTCGGGGATCTGCAGCTCCGTGAGCTCCCGCTCCAGCTCGCGCGCCTCGGCCTCGGTCGAGCCGATGACGGGGGCGATACCGGGAAGTACGAGCAGCTGGTCCTCGGCGCGGCCGTGGCGCGCGAGCCGGGACTTGAGGTCCTTGTAGAAGGCCTGCCCGTCGGCCAGGGTCTGCTGGGCGGTGAACACGGCCTCGGCGTACTGGGCGGCGAACTCCTTGCCGTCCTCCGACGAACCGGCCTGGACCAGCAGCGGGTGGCCCTGCGGACTGCGCGGAACGTTCAGCGGACCCTGCACCCCGAAGTACTCTCCGCGGTGATTGATCTCCCGCACCCGGTCGGTGTCCGCGTAGACACCGCGCTCCCGGTCGAGCAGGATCGCGTCGTCCTCCCAGCTGTCCCACAGTTTGGTGGCGACCTCGACGAACTCCCGAGCCCGCTCGTAGCGCAGCCGGTGCTCCAGGTGCTCGTCCTGGCCGAAGTTGCGGGCCTCGTTCACGGTGCCGGAGGTGACGATGTTCCAGCCGGCCCGGCCGCCGCTGATGTGGTCCAGAGAGGCGAACTTGCGGGCGGTGTGGAAGGGCTCGTTGAAGGTGGTGGAGACGGTGGCGATCAGTCCGACGTGCTCGGTGACCGCCGCCAGCGCGGAAAGAAGGGTGAGCGGTTCGAAGCCTCCGACGGTGTTGTACCGGGCGTTCCCCCACAGGGCCAGACCGTCGGCGAGGAAGACCGAGTCGAGCAGTCCGCGTTCGGCGGTCTGGGCGAGCTGTTGGAAGTAACGCAGATCGGTGACCCGCTCGGGCTGCGTCCGAGGGTGGCGCCAGGCGGCGTCATGATGGCCGGCGTTCATCAGAAAGGCGTTGAGATGGAGTCGGCGTGGGCTGGTCGCGGTCATGGGCTTCCTCGGATCCGGGGCGGTGAGACGATCGGGGGCGGCGAGGCCGGAGGGCGGCGGGATCGGTCGTGGCGGGATCAGTCGTGGCGGGATCAGTCGTCGGCGGAGACGCGCCAGGAGCTGAGCCGGCGTTCCACGGCCACCAGGAGCTGGTTGAAGGTCACGCCGATGGCGGAGATCGTGATGATCCCGGCGTACATCTGCGGGATCGCGAAGTTGAACTGCGAGGCGTTGATCAGATAGCCGAGCCCCGCCTTCGCCCCGATCATCTCGGCGGCGACCAGCACCAGGATCGACACAGCCCCGGCCAGCCTGACGCCGGTGAACATCACCGGCACGGCGGACGGCAGGATGACCTTCTGGAACAGTCGAGGCGTGGACAGGTCCATCGACTTCGCGAGCTTCAGCAGCGTGGGGTCGACATGGCGTACGGCGCTGATCGTGTTGAGCAGGATCGGCCAGGTGCAGGCGTACACCACGATGGAGATCTTCGAGGTCTCCCCGATGCCCAGCAGCAGGACGAAGACCGGGAGCAGGGCCAGCGCCGCGGTGTTGCGGAACACCTCCAGCAGCGGACCGAGCAGAGCGGCGACAGGCCGGTACCAGCCGATCAGCAGACCGAGGGGTACGGCGACGGCCAGGGCCAGACCGAATCCGCTGAAGGAGCGGACCAGGCTGGCGTAGGTGTTGTCCGCGAGCTGACCGTCGGCCGCCAGCGCCCACCAGGCGGCGGCGACCTCACTGAACGGCGGCAGGAAGGTCCGGTCGACCAGTCCGAGCCGTGGCGCGGTCTCCCACAGCACCAGCAGAGCCACGATCGCCGCGGACTTGGTGGCCCCTGCCGACAGGAGGGACAGCAGACGGTGGGCAGCCCGGTGGGCACGGGCCTCCCGGTCGGGGACTGGGCGCGGCTTCGTCAAGGGTGCCGAAGGCGGCACAGCCGAGGAGGGGGTGGGGGTGCGAATGCCCTCGGCGAGGCTCGCCTGCCCCGGCGAGTGAGTCGCTTCGGTGGACGTGCCGGTCGTGAGGCTCATACGGAAGCCTCCTCCTTCTCCAACTGCTGAGCTCTGGCCACTTCGTCGTGGAGCAGCGACCAGATCTCGTGCCGGTGGTGTGCGAACTCGGGGCTGGAACGGATGTCGTCGGTGCTGGTACGGGAGCCGAGGGCGACCGGCACGATCTCCTTGATGCGGCCCGGCCTGGACGTCATGACGGCGACGCGCTGTCCCAGGTAGACGGCTTCGTCGATGCCGTGGGTGATGAAGACGACGGTCTTTCCGGTGCGCTGCCAGATGCGGAGCAGTTCGTCCTGCAACGACTCACGGGTCTGGGCGTCCAGAGCGGCGAACGGCTCGTCCATCAGCAGCACGTCCGGGTCGTAGGCGAGGCTGCGGGCGATCGCCACTCGCTGCCGCATCCCGCCCGACAGCTCGTGCGGATGCCGGTTCTCGAAACCGGACAGGCCGACCAGGTCCAGGAACTCCCGGGCCCGTCCCGCCCGTTCGCGGCGTGGAACGCCGATGGCCTCCAGGCCGAACTCGACATTTCCCTGCGCTGTGCGCCAGGGCAGCAGGGCGTACTGCTGGAAGACGATGCCGCGGTTCAGGCCGGGGCCGGTGACGGGTTCGCCGTCCAGCAGGATCCGTCCGCCGGTGGGCCTGGCAAGGCCGCCGAGGAGATCCAGCAGTGTCGATTTGCCGCAGCCGCTGGGGCCGACCAGGACGACGAACTCGCCCGCCGCTATCTCCAGATCGATGCCGTCGACGGCCGTGAACTCCCTGGACTTCCGTGCTCCCGAACCTCCCTTCGCCGTCGTGTCCTTGACCTTGAAGACCTTCCGTACGCCTTCGAAAACGATCTTGGGCGTGGTGGATGCAGGCATGGGATCAGCTCCCGCTCTTCGAGGCCGCGGATGACGGTGAGACGGACGCTGCGCCGCCCGAACCGGCCTTGTTGAACTCATTGGTGTAGAGGTCGCCCAACGTGACCTGGCCCTTCCGGATGTCGCCGCGCTCGCCCAACCAGTCGATCCAGAGCTGGAGTTCCTTGCCGTTGATCCGACCCGCCGTCTCGGCGACGCCGTAGGACCGCCAGTACTTCAGGGGTGCGGTGTCCTCGTTGCGTCCGCGCTTCTTCACGATCGCCGTCATCCGGGCGATGACCTCCTCGTGCGGAGTGCTGCGTGACCACTCGATGGCCCGCCCCACTCCGGTGACGAACGTCCGGGCCGTGTCGGGGTTCTGCTTGAGGAAGCGGTCCGTCATCACGAAGGTGCCGGCGCTGAAGGCACCGAGCAGTTCGAAGTCCGTGAAGAGCGGCCGGATTCCTCCGGTCTCGAGGGCCTTGTCGCGCAGAATGCCGCCGAGTACGGCAACGTCGATCTGCTTCTGGCGCAGCGACTGTTCGGTGTTCACCGGAGGCACCACCAGAGGCTCGACCTTGTCGATCTCCGCCTTGGACAGACCGCCTCGCTGGAGATAGATGCCGAGCATGGCCTCCGCGTGCGCTCCGAGGGTGTTCATTCCGACCTTCTTGCCGGCCAGATCGCGGGCGGAGCGGATCGGGCTGTCCTCAAGGACGTAATAGCCGCTGTAGGCGTGCTTGTCGGAGCCGTAGTAGCTGATGACAGCCTTGATGGGGGCATTGTTGGCGGCCAGTTTGACGACCGCGCCGTTGAAGGCACCACCGAAGTCCGTCTGTCCGGTGGCCGCGGACTGGATGTCCTGCGGCCCGCTGATCGTGTTGCCGACCCACTCCAGCTTCACGTCCTCCAGATAGCCGAGATCCGCGGCCAGCTCCGGCAACGTGACCTGTCCTGCCCAGCCCTGGTACCGCAGCGTCCGGGTCTGGCCCTTGCCTGCGACGCCTGTCGCGGTCGCGCCGCAGCCGACCGCGACCGCGGAGAGACCGAGCAGAGTGAGGAACTGTCGTCGGGTCGACGCCGTCGTAGTCATGGGAGTCCTGTTCGCGTTCGATGGAGCGGCTGGAGTGTGTGTCTTCTACGGATTTCTTCTGCCGAGTTTCTTCGCCGAGTTCTTCTGCGTAAGTCGAGAGAAACCGTCACCAAGCAGGGCTGCCCCTTGGGAATGCCTGTCCGGAAATAGCGCGCCGGAATAAGGCGGGGAATCAAAGGAACCGAACGGCGAGAGAGACCTCACCTGAATCCCCATCGGGGAGTCCGGTCAGTTACCGCCGTGGTGCGGCACAGCAGCCCACGACGAAGAGAGCAGCAGGAAGGCGCCTTTCGGCCGGCCTATCGACAGACGGAACAGATGGCGCCGGCTTGACGTCGAAGTTCGACGTGGAGCCGCGCGGCGAGGTTCTCGTACGTGCTCATGCCCAAGAGGCTTGCAGCGAAATCCGGACACGTCAATGTCTCGTCCCGCTGCGTCTCGCATATTGAATCCCGTGACATACGCGTGAAGTGCAGCGTTCACAATTGCCCCGATGCGAGGCCGAGAAAGCGCTTCATACGCTGAGCGGTCGCAGGCCCTCGCTGCGGACCGGTGCCGACGGCCGCCGGAGCGTCGTGTTCGGGAGGAGAGTGGTCCAGCCGTTGACGCGGCCACGGTTGTCGCTGATCCGCACCCGCTTCCTGGCGGCAGCGCGAACGTCGCCTGGTGCGGCACCGACTGGTTCATCGACAGTGGTGCTTCGGACGCGCACGTGAAGGGTCATCTGGAACGGGGCGGCGTGAACTGCCTCTGCCAGGACGGCCGGATCGTCGGCTTCGCCATCCTCGACGGCCCCACGATCGACCTGTGAGAGCGGCCCAGGTCGGATCTGGCGACGACCGTCACCACGTTCGGTGCACGGTGGCCTTGGTACCGGTCACCAGGCTTGCCGGCGGAACGTTATCGGCCACGACCGCGCCGGCGGCGACCACGGCGTCACGGCCGATGCTGACGCCGGGCAGGATCGTGGCACCGGCACCGATCCACACGTTCTCCGCCACGTCGATGGGTGCGCCGGTGAGGTAGTGCCGACGCTCCTCGGGGTCAACCGGGTGGCCGCTGGTGATGAACGTGACCTTAGGTCCGATCATCACCCGCTCGCCGATCCGGATACCGGCGTAGTCCAGGAACGTGCAGTTCTGGTTGATGAAGACGCGCTCGGCGAGGTCGAGGTTCAGGCCGTGATCCGTGTAGAAGGGCGGATAGATCGTGACTCTCGGCGGCAGTGGCTTGCCAAGGATCTGCTCGAACAGTTCCGCCTTGCCCTCTTCGTCTTCGAAAGGCAGGACGTTCAGCCGGGAGGTGAGCTCGGTGACCCGCAGGACTCGCTCGGCCATGGCCTGGAACTCGGGGCTGTGGATGCGCATGAGACGGTCGCTGGACATGCCACGATCCTTTCTGTGGAGGCCGCGCACACCAGGTGGCGTGATCGACCGTGTCATGCAGCGCATTCTCGCGCTGATCGCCGCGATCCGGCACCACGACCACACCGGACAGCCCGTCCCACGCAGCCGACGCTTCTGCGCCTTGGTGCCGGGCGGGCTCGGCCCCGGATCACGCCGACGGCGCCGCCCGGGCACGGCCCGGGCGGCAGCTGCGGCTCGGATCAGATCAGCACGTTCTTGTAGAAGATGCTGGAGCGCCGGTCGCCCTCCACGCCGGTGGCGAAGCCGATGAACAGGCGGGCCTCGCCGGCGTCGGTGCGGTAGATCGCCAGGCCCTCGGGCTCGCGGTGGTGGAGGGTCGAGCCGGCCTTGGTGAGGACGGGGCCCTGCTTCACGGTGCCCGTGTTGATGTCGATGCTGGTGACGTAGGAGTTCCCGTCACCGGTGGGGGTGCCGTCGCCCGGGTAGGCGTCACCCGTCAGGAAGTACATGTACGAGCCGTAGAGGGTGTAGCCCTGCGGCGTGCCCGAGATCGTCGGCTGCTTGAAGTCGACCAGCGGCGTGCCGAAGTCACGCGTCTCGAAGGCGGAGAGCGGGTACACGGCGATGCGCTTGCCGGCGCTGGTGTGGTAGCGCACGATCATGCGCCGGTAGACCGGGTCGACGGAGCAGGTGTACTCGGTGGCCCCGGAGATCGGCTGGTAGGCGGCCGAGGCGGCCGGCGAGCCGAGGGTGGTGTTGGCGGTGTAACGGATGGGGGCGAGCGCGGTGCCGTACCCACTGGTGTTCGCGGCGCACTCGATCCACAGCTCGGTGTCGGAACCGTTCGGCAGCGCGGCGAAGGCGACGCCGTGGCCGAAGCCGTTGAGGTGCATGTACGAGATGTAGTTCCCGTCGAAGTCCATCTTGTTGATGCACAGGTCACCGGCGGACTCGGTGCTTCCGGTCCGCTTGGTCGCCACGTACAGGAACTTGTTCTCCCAGTCGAAGGCGAAGCTCTGCTGGACCCGTGCGCCGTGCGTGTTCGCGGACCGGAACAGATCGTGCGACGGCTGCGTGAGATCGAATCGCTTGGTCACGGCCACGTCGGCCGAGGCGGACTGTGCGCCGATGCCGAGCCCCAGCGCGGCGAGCGAGGCGCCGGCACCGGTGCGTATGAGGCTGCGGCGGGAGAGAGGGGAACCCGGGGTGCGGTTCAAGATGGGACTCCGTTTGCATATGTGTGTTGCAGGGACAGGTGATCCTATCCACAGCCGAGTTGGAGTCCAACGGCCAAGCCCAGCCGACGACCGGCAGCCGCGGTTGCCGACCTCGCCCGTCAGGGATCGCCCCAGCCGGCCCGCGCTGAAGACGTGATGCGGGCTGGAGACGAGGTGTCCCAACCGCTCAAACCGGAAGCGAACTTGCTTCACCGTCCTCATAGCACCAGGTGAGCAGAGTCACCTGGCGGCCCTTGGCCTCGCGTGTAATGGGCTCGTCCTCGGTGAGCCGGAAGCCGGTGGCGCGGGCGACGGCCGTGCTCGGGGCGTTCTCCGTTTCAATGCGCAGCAGCACTCGCCTCGCGCCCAGCCGGCGACAGGCGTAGTCGGCCAGCAACTTGACGGACCGTGAGGCCAGGCCCAGCCGTCGATGTCGGCTGCCGACGCCATAGGCGAGTTCGACATCTCGCGGGTCGATCCGGCAGCGAAAGACCAGGACCTCGCCACGAGGCTGCTCACCATCGGTAGTGATCGCCAGTTGGGCCTTGTCGCGGCCTTCCCCACGGCCTTCACGAGCCTTGGCGAGGTACTCACGCGCCGCCGTGGAGTCGAACGGAGAGGGCACCGGAGTCCATCGGTCGATCTCCGGGTCGTCATAGAGCTCGACCAGCGCCGGCAGGTCGGACTCGGTCCATTCCCTCAGGTGTATCCCGTCTCCCGCAATCCGGATACTCGACGGCAGAACGATCTCGCGTTGGTCGGTCATGCGCCCGATCCTGCCCTGCCGGGCACACCGAAGTCCTGCCAACCAGCACAGTGGACTGATTCACACCCAGGAAGCGGCGAGAGACGACGCGGTCACGAGCCGCGCGTCCCGGTGGGCCGGGACGGCGCGGTCGCAAGCCGCCGAGCAAACCCTTCCGTGCCCTCTCAGCCGGTGTGCAGGATCCGGAAGCGATCGGGCTGCGCCGGGTCGCGATCGACGACCTGGACCGGCGGCCACGCCCATTGCCACACGTCGATGCCTGGCGTGCGGGAGAACCGGATCCGCCCGCGCGTGCCCTCGACATCGACGCGTGACCAGGGTTCGGCAGTGCGCGCCCGGTCCGTGCCGTGAGAGCGCAGCACTTCGGCGAGCACGGTGATCGTGTCGTAGCCCTCGAAGGCGACGAAGGAGGGTGTTTCGGCCAGCCGCTCACGCAGGGCCGCCCCGACTCGTGCGCCGTGTGAACCGAGGTGCTCGGGCAGGTAGCGCAGGAACGGGATCGCGGCGCCCTCCTCGCCCAGCAACGTCGCCCATTCTGCGAACTCCGGCTGCCCTGCCGGTGCACCGATCACGATCTCGGCGAGGCGCCGGTCGCGGCGGACGGAGTTGACGATCGACACCGCCGGCTCCGGGTGGCCGACCAGAAGCAGGAGGGCTGTCGCGCGGTTGTCGACGAGTTCGTCGCACACGGCGTCGGGGGTGAGCGCGCGCGTGTCGAGTTCGATGACGGTGCCGCCGCGTGGAGCGAGGTGGTCCCGCAGAATGCGGGCCCCGGAGGCCCAGTAGACGCTCGGTTCGGTGGCCACGGCGATTCGGCTGTGACCTGCGCCGAGGAGGAAGTCCGCGTAGATCCGCCAGCCGTGGGACTGCGCCGGGGCGAGGCGCGCGACCCATTGCGTCGGCTGTTCGGTGAGCGCGTCGAGAACCGCTGACGAGCAGAGGAACGGCAGGCCTAGGGCATCGGCCCTGGCAGCGGCGGCGCGACCGACGACGCTGTGGTACTCCCCCGCCAAGGCGGCCGCGCCCAGGCGCGCCAGCTCGTCCACGGCCGCAGCGGCCCGCTGCGGATCAGCCGCGGTGTCTCGGACCACCAGCTCGAGTGGTCGTCCGTCGATCCCGCCCACATTGTTGACTTCGTGAACGGCCACCTCGAGTCCGGCGAGCAGGTGTCGACCTGCCTCGGCCCAGCCGGGCCGGGTCAGCGGAACGAGCGCGCCGATCCGGATGGCCGATGCGTCGGCCCGCTCCGCTCCGGGCTTCGATGATGGCGTGGTCATGCCTCGGTGTCTCCCAGGTGGGCGATCCAGGCGCAGGTTCCCCGGATCATGGAATGAACGTCAGTGGTGCCGAGCGTAGTTGACGTGCGTCGTGAGCCGGGCTGGGTGGTGCAGTGCGAGGGATCCGGACGGTATGGCCTGCTCCGTAAGTCAATTGACAGCTCGAAGGCGGCACGTCAGAGTCCCGGGGTGAGTGAGACGAACGATCTGACGCCGGCCGAGGTGCGTATATGGCAGGCCTTTCCGCGAGGCGAGTCCGTGGACTTTCGCGCTGCCGAGGACGAGGATCCTGGACTCGGCGGAACCTGGGGCGCAGAGCGGACCGTACGGGCGAGTGTGCTGCGCGCGCTGCTGATCAAGGCTCCGCAGGAGGAGGGGGAAGTCGCCGCGCTCAAGATCTCGGGGGCGCGGATCACCGGCGTGCTGAATCTGAAGTACGCATCGATCGACGCCGCGATCCGGCTGAGTCACTGCCACTTCGACGACGTCCCCGACCTGTACGGTGCCCAACTGCGTCAGCTCAATCTGAGCAAGTCCGCCCTGCCGGGCCTGAGCGGGGCCACCACGCGGGTCGAGGGCGTGTTGCGGATGACGGGCTGCCGGATGCGGGGGCCGGTGCGGCTCGGCGGGGCGCAGATCTCCGGGGCGCTGTTCATGGAGCAGGCGGAGTTCACGGCACCGGACGACTCCGAACCGGTGCTGCAGCTCAACCAGGCTGTGGTCGGTGCCGACTTGTGGGCGCCGGAGATGCGGGCGCACGGGCAGGTACGACTCACCGGCGCTTCCATCGCCGGGCGGATCAATGTTCAGGACGCCGAGTTCGACAAGCCCGATGGCACCGCGGTGGACGCGCAGAACCTCAATGTGGGAGCCCATGTCCGCGCGCGGTGCATTCGTACGCGGGGCCGGGTCGAGCTTCGAGGCTCGCGCATCACGGGCCGTCTCGACCTGCTCCACGCCCGTCTGTCGCATCCGGGTGACACGGCACTGCGGGCGAGCAGTTGTGTCATCGGTGAGCTCTGGCTGCGCGGTGGCGACCGCATCGAGGGCGCCTTGAATCTACGGCGTTCCCAGATAGAGATCCTGACCCTTGAACCGGAGATGTTGCCGGACCAGGTGTACCTCGGCAACCTCACCTACACCGTACTCGCCCCGCACGAGCCCGCCGAGAACCGTCTGCCGATGCTGGAGCGCGACGGCGAGCGATACGAGCCGCACGGCTACGAGCAGTTGACGGCGGCCTATCGTCACGTCGGCGACGACGACGCGGCCCGGCTCGTCCAACTCGCCAAGCAGCGCCGCCGACGCGCCACGCTCACCTGGTACGGACGGCTGTGGGGGTACGTCCAGGACGCCACCGTCGGCTACGGCTTCCGTCCGCTGCGAGCCGCCGTGTGGCTGCTGTCCCTCATGACCATCGGGTCGATCGCGTACGGTCTGGACCACCCACGCCCGATCAAGCCCGACGAGACACCTGACTTCAACCCCGTCTTCTACACCCTCGACCTGCTCCTGCCGGTCATCAACTTCGGCCAGGAGTCGGCGTTCGCCCCCGACGGCTGGCACCAGTGGTTGTCGTACGCCCTGATCATCACCGGCTGGATCCTGGCGACCACGATCGTCGCCGGTGTGACCCGCACGGTCAACCGCCAGTAGCCCCCTCCGGAGCCGGGCGACGCGCGGGGCGCTCGCTCGGGTGACTCGTCGGTCGTTTCGGCCTCGGCTACGCCTTGGCGCACAGGTACGGACGCGCGAGCAGCAGCCCCGTGCCTGTCGAGGCGATGCCGAGGTAGACCGGCGCGAGGTGGATGAAGTCCGTGTAGTGGATCGCGCCGTGCACCACGACAGCGGGCAGGAAGCCGGCCGCCGCCGCGACCGCCAGGGTCCGGAACACCCAGGCCTCACCCCGCCGCCAGCCCCACGCGCTCAGCAGCAGGATCGCCACCGCGGCGGACATCAGGGCGCCGCCGAACCCCGCGCGGTCGTGCGCCACGAACGGCACGAGCCGGGGATTGACGGATTCCAGCAGCTGCGGGCTGGTGCCCAGGAAGGTCAGGTCGGTCGGCACGAAGACACCGGTCAGACCGACCAGCGAGATCACCGCCCCGCCGACGAACAGCCCCGCTCCCGTGACGATCAGCAGCAACTGGCCCACCAGCGCACGTCGGCGCTCGTGCTCCGGCCCCTCGGGGGCCGGACGCCAGCGCGGTGCGTGCCCGGTCCGACGGACCGCTGCCACGAACATCGGGAACAGCACCACGGTGGTGGCCGTGTGCAGCGGCTCCACGAAGCCGGTGACCAGGAAGTAGAACAGGGTGGGGAAGCCGATCGCCCCCGAAAGCAGATACACCTCACGGGCCCAGGGCCAGCCGCGTCTGATCCCGCCCACGGCGAGGCCCGTGTAGAGGGCCCCGATCGCCACCATCGTGCCGGCCATGGTGATCCGGTCGTGCTGGAGGAAGTGCACGAGGTGGTGATTGGCCGCATGCAGCTCATGCAGCGTCATGCCGAGGTAGTCGCGGTCGTACCAGAGGAGCACCGGTCCCAGCGTGATCGCCGCGGCGCCGAGGCCGGCGCCCGTCATACCGAGTCCGACGAGCAGCGCCCACCACCAGGCGGGCCAGCGGCGGGGATCGCGGCCGACATCCCGTAGCACGGGAGCGGGCGCGGTGGGCGTGGCGGCCTCGGTGACGCGTGCGAACCAGCCCGGTCCGGCCTCGACGAGCACCGCGGGCCGGGCGAGCACGACAGCGTCCGCCTCCACGACCACGGCGGCCGCGGCGGTGACCGACGGGTCGGTCACATGGACCACACGCGGGTCGTCGCTGCTGGTGAACCCGTCGACATGAGTCTTGAGGGCCTCCTCGGCCTGCGGATCGCAGGCGCGGACGACCAGAGGGATCGAACGGCCGGCTGCGGCCTCGCGTACGGTCTCCGCGTCGGCCGCCGAGACGGGCGACACCTCGACGACACCGGCACCCAGCGGGGCCATGGCACGGACCGCCTCACGGGCGAGCGAGGGCGGGACGGATATGCCGACACGCACGCGCACCGGCACGCCCGCGATCTCACCGGCAAGGCTCTCGGGCGGATGGCGGTGGCCGAACCCGCGGGCGATCAGCCGCGCGCCGGCGGGACGCGAGCCGACCCAGGCCAGCAGACGCAGTGCCGATCGCTGCGAACGGCGCCGGCCGAGGACGGCGGCGGCCGCGCCGCGCAGCGGGTGATACGTCCAGTCCGGCATCAGCGGCTCTCGCTCTTCGTCATCGCCGACGGGGTACCGGGTGCGGTCCAGCCGAGCACCGGCTTCATGGAACGCAGCGTCGCCCGGGTCGGCATCAACCGGGCGGCCGTGTCACGCAGCAGCACCGCGGGCGCCCACGACAGTTGACCGACGGCGCCGAGCCGGGCGGAACGGCGCGTGATGGCCCGGGTCCGTGGGCGGCGCAGCCGGTCGTACGAACGGAGCGCGGCCGACACGTCCGGCGCGCCGTCAAGGCAGTGGGCGAGGGTGACCGCGTCCTCCAGCGCCTGGCACGCGCCCTGGCCCAGATTCGGGGTCATGGCGTGGGCCGCATCGCCCAGGAGCGCGACCCGGCCAGAGGCGAAGGAGGGCAGCGGCGGCAGGTCGTAGAGGTCGTGCCGTAGCACCGCGTCCGCGGGCACGGCGGCCAGCAGAGCCGGTACGGGGTCCGGCCACGACCCGAACCGGCGCCCCAGCTCGGCGTACTCGGAATCGGACGAGCCTGTGGCGCCGCCCGCGGGCAGCGACGCGGTCGCGAAGCAGTACATCCGCCCGCCCGGCAGCGCCGTGTAGCCGAACCGCTCCCCGCGGCCCCAGATTGCCGCGCCCTCCGCGGGCGGCTCGGCCAGGGGCTCGGTGATCATGCGCCAGGCGGTGTATCCGGCATACCGAGGACCGGCCGCCTCGGGCCACAGAGTGCGGCGCACCACACTGCGCAGCCCGTCCGCGCCGACGACGAGATCGGGTCGCGACTCACCCCCACGGTGATCCACGACCAGGTCCTGTCCGTCCTCGCGGACCGCGTACACCTCGCTGCCCGACCGCAGGCTGTCGGCGGGCAGCGCCTCGGTGAGCGCCCGCAGCAGATCCGCGCGATGCAGGACCACCAGGGGGTGGCCGAAACGGCGTGTCAGCTCCGCATTGTCCGTACGCGACAGCCAACGGCCCTGCCGGTCCCGTACGCCGCCGCCGGCCTCGACCGCGCCCAGCGCCCGGACGTGCTCGGCCAGGCCGAGCACGTCGAGCGCGTGCAGCGCGTTCGGCCACAGGGAGATGCCGGCGCCGATCTCGGTGAACTCCGGGGCCCGTTCCAGCACCTCGACGCGCCAGCCCCGGCGGTGCAGGGCGACGGCCGCCGCGAGGCCGCCGATCCCGCCGCCGACGATGGTCGCGGCGCGCTGCGGCATGAGTCCTCGCTCGGGTTCGGGGGCGCCGCCCCCGGTCAGGCGGCCATCGATCCGGTGCCCGGGCGGCATGCGACGAGGGCGCAGGTCCGGCTGAGCAGCGCCTCATAGCAACATGCCGACAGATACCTGTCAACGCGCGGCTTTCGTGGACCGGAGATCGCGGGAGGCGGGGAGGCACCGGGCGGTGGCTCGGCCCACCGCGGTGGGCCCAGGTCGCAAATTGAGGTGACTGCCGCGGGCCGGCTCCGTGATCATGAGCCGATGGCCACAGAACCTCACCTCCTCACCCTGAGCATCGTCGACCCACGGCCGGACCAGGGCGCATTGGAGGTCCGCCCGATCGTCAGTGGCCGGGATCTGCTGGCCGACGCCTTCCCTCGTGGAGTGGGGGTGAGCCCTCGGTATCTGTTGGCACCGGACGGGCCGCTGCATGCCACCGCGACACCGCACGAGATTCGGCTCGCCCGGGGCGGTTGTGGCGAGGAGGGGTGCTGTGGCGCTCTCTACGCGACTGTCAGGTGCGAGGGGGAGCATGTGGTCTGGGCGGGCTGGCACGACCCGGCCGAGAGGAATGTCGAGCTGCCGGAGCTCCGGTTCGCAGCCGATCAGTACGAGGCCGAGGTCCGTCGGGCCGAAGAGGACCGACGTTGGGAATGGCCCGCCGGAGCGGTCGCACGGCTGCTGGAGGAGAGACTGCGGGGGCACGGAGCCTGGCTGTCCAGGTGGGAGTGCGAGTTGGAGGGCGTGTGGGCCTCCCCCGCCGAACCCGATCGGATCCACGTCGTCCTGTTCCATCCCCGCATCCGGGCCGAGGCGGACCGACCCTGGATCCAGTTCGGAATGACCCTGCCCGTCTCCGCGGAGGTCGACGCGACCGAACAGGCGAAGCGTCTCGAGGCACGTCTGACCGCAGGCGATCCGCGTGCCACCGCCGAGGTCTGGGGAGGCTCCCACGACGCCGAGCGACTCGGCTACCCATGGCCGCCGGTCCAGCCGCCGGGCACATGAGCGGCAGGGGGTCTGTGCCACCGGGCCCCGCCTCGGCACACCGACAAGAACCGATCGGCCCCGTTCCGCGTCCTTCTCGCCGAGTCATCTCCGGCCGGCCGGTGCGGAGCATCGCCGTCCCTTGGAGGGGCATCATCGCCACGTTCACCCCTGACCATCCTGCCGAGACCGCACGACCTCGCCGGAGAGCCGGAATCGGTTGCGCACTCCTGGGCGGCGTGGCCGGTGTCCTGCTGACCGTCGTCGTCATGACGGTTCTGTGGTGGCCTCGGACAGAAGTGACGTACAGCAGCAGTGCTCCCTCGTCACTGGTCTACGACGACCAGTCACCGCACTTCCTGGAGTTGGTCCACAGATACACGCTGTCCGGTGACCACTCCTACAGGATGGTGATCGGGAGGAGTCCCGGTGCGTCCTACGGGCACTGGCTGGACGTCGACGCCGCTCTCGCCACGAAGGGGATCGAGTCCACCACCTGGACGGAGTCCGGGGTACGTGTCCGCTTCCGCACCGGGCATGAGACCTTCGTCCCGGCCCGCTTCTTCCTGTTCGGCAGGTAGCCCCGAAGGGGCGGGCCCCGGCGGGATCCGACGAACCGATTCACTGACCGGGCACAGGCATGTCCCAGGATCGGGGTCGGGTGAGCGCCTGCCACTCGTCCCGGAGGAGGGCCAGCACCTCGACGTCGTAGCGTCGGCCTCGGTGCAGGCACGCGGAGCGGCGTACCCCCTCCCGGACGAACCCCGCCCTGGTCAGGACGCCGAGGGCCGCGCTGTTGGTGGCGTGGGTGACGGCTTGGACTCGGTGCATGGGCAGTTCGCCGAAGGCCAGGTCGACGAGCGCGTCCACGGCGTCCACGGCGTACCCCTGTCCCCGGTGGCCGGGGTCCAGCATCAGCATGATCTCGGCCGTTCCGTCGACCAGGTCCTGGTCGATCAAGGCGATGTGGCCGATCGGCGTGCCGTCGGGAAGCAGGACGAGAAAGTCGTCGCGGTCGTTGTCGTCGCGGTCGCGCTCGATGCGCTCGCGCACGGCGGACAGGGAGCGCGGCCACATGCCGATCTCATGGGCGGCCACGGGGTCGGCACGCCAGAAGTTGATCAGCTCCGCGTCGTCGACATCGAGCGGTGAGAAAGCGACGCCCCGGCCCCGCCAGCAGACCTCGCGGAGCGACCCGGCCTCGCCGCTCTCCTTGTCGACATGTCCCGTCACAGCCGCTGCCGCATCCTCGATCATGGGCGGATGTTACGCGCCGCCGGTACAGGTGAGCCATGCATTTCCGTTCCAGGACAGCCCGATGGATGCCGTCGGCACCAAGGCCGCGACAGGGCGCCGCCGAGGAGGCCGATCTGTCGCGGAGCACCTCGCAGTGGCCGGACCGCGGCCGCTTCCTGCCCGCCGCCGGGACTGGGCAGGAGGCGGCAGCGCAGCGTCCTCAGAGTGCGGGTGCGGGCGCACCCGGGCGCGTTCTGGGTACGGCGACCGCGCGGAGTTGAGTACGAGCGCTCAACCCGGCGTTCCCCCCGACGTCCACGATGGGAGACATCGCGACACGAAGGAGGCGCCGGATGCTCAGCCGCATTGCCGATGTCCTGGTACCCGCAGTAGGGCGCCTCGGCGTGACTGTGAACGACCGAGCCGAACTGGCGCCGGGCAGCATCATCGCCGCGAACCACACCTCGCTCGCCGACCCCGCCATCGTGCTCGCCGCACTCCGCCGGCTCGGCGTCTCGCCCGTGGTCATGGCCGCCGCGGGTCTGTGGCGGATCCCTCTGCTCGGTCAGGCACTGGCCCGCGAGGGCCACATCCCCGTGATCCGTAACGACCGCCGCGCCTCGGACGCCCTCGAACTCGCCGCGCGCGCCCTTGAACAGGGACGCCTCGTCCTCATCTACGCCGAGGGCGGCATCCCCCAACGTGCGGACGCCGGCGAAGCACCTCCCCGCGCCTTCCGCAGCGGCCTCGCGCGCCTCGCGCACCGCACCGGCGCGCCCGTCGTTCCGGTGGGTCAGGCCGGTGCCCGCCGTGTCACCTCGGGCAACACGGCGAAACAGCTCGCGGGAGTGGCCACCGCACCGCTGCGCCGACCGGGACTACACGTCCACGTAGGCGCACCGCTCACGTTGACCGGGGACAGCACGGCGCGCACCGCACAGGCCCACACAGCGGTGACCGCGGCGTGGAGAACCGCGGCCGAGCGCCTGAGGTGATGTTCTCGCTCCGGCAGAGGGTCGTCGAGAGGGCCGTGCGGCGGGCCGGCTCGTTCCGCTAGGACGCCTGCGCCCGCGTTCGTTCGCCGGAGTCAGTACCCGGTCGCCGACTTGGAGGAGTGACGGCGCGTCGCCATGGGCCGGCACTGCCCAGCCGGCCCAGGAGGAAGGCGACGGGTATCGACACGAGCACGACCGTCTGGAGGGGGAACCAGTCGACGTGCCAGTCGGGGAAGAGCGCCAAGGGGTTGCCGGAGAAGACCGGGCCCGACAGCTGCAGCCCGACGGCGCTGCCCAGACCTCCGTACAACGTCCAGAGCAGGCCGGTGCGGGTGTAGCCCTTCCAGAAGAGGGAGTACACCAGTGCCGGTAGCAGGGATGAGGCGGCCACCGCCAGGGACAGCGCCGTGAGGAACTGGACGTTCCACCCCTGGACCCAGACCGCCAGGGCGATGCTCAGCACGCCGACACCTGCGGACGCCAGGCGTGCGGCCGCCACTTCCCGGCCTTCGGTGGTACGCCCGCGGCGCAGTACATGGGTGTACAGGTCGTGGGCGATCGTCCCCGCTGCCGCCAGGATGACGCTCGCGACGACGGCCAGTGTCGTGAGAAAGACGCCGGAGGCGACCAGGACGACGAGCAGCGCCCCGCCGGCGTCGGTATCCGAGCCCCCTGCCAGTTCACCGGCGAGCATCACCAGTGCACTGCTTCCGCCCGGATCGGCGGCCAGGATCGCCGGTGCGCCGATCAGCGCCGCGGCGGCGAAGCCCATGAGAGCCGTGGTGAAGCAGAACGCGCCGACGATCGTGACGGTGTGGCGCACGGTACGGCGGGCGGTGGCGGCGTCGGGAGCCGTGCCGAGTTGCAGGGCGACGTGAGGCAGGCAGGCCACGCCGAGGACGATGGTGATCATGAGACCGATGAAGTCCAGGGTGGCCGCGGGCTCGGCGCTGCCGGCGAAGCGGAGGCCGGGGCGCAGGTAGTCGGCGGGACGCCCGCTTCCTTGTCCGGCCGCGGCGATCAGGGAGTCGGCGCTCCAGTGGAAGCGGTGCAGCAGTACGGCGGACACCGCCAGGGCCACGCAGAGCAGCACCACCGTCTTGATCACCTGGATCACGACCGTACCGCGCATGCCACCGAAAGCCGTGGTGCAGACGACGAGAGCGCCGATCATGACGACGGCCGTCTTCTCGATGCCCGGGCCGGACAGCCCCAGCAGCGCCGCCGTGGTCACTCCCGCTCCGGAGAGCTGCACGACCAGATAGGGGACGCAGATGCACAGGGTGACGACGGCGACCGCGATCCTCGCCGCACGTCCCGGAGCCCGCGGGCCGAACGTGTCGCCCAGGGTGTAGCCGGCGCGCTCGCGCAGAGGCGTGGCGAGCAGGAGCAGTACGCCGAGGGAGAGCACGGTGCAGAGGGCGATGAACAGACCGTCGTACCCGAAGACGGCGACGCTTCCGGTGGTCCCGAGCACCGTGGCCGAGGAGAGGTACACACCGGAGAGGACGAGGGCTCCTCGCAGGGGCCTCAGTGTGCGCCCCGCCGTGTAGAAGTCGTTGACGCGGTCCCTCGGGGGACCGCTGAGGACGCACAGGAACAGGATGGGGACGATGAACGCCACGAAGCAGCCGAGGATCAGTGCCTGGGTGTCCGTGTCGAGGGTTCCGGGTGCGGCGAGCGGGACCTCGGGTCTCATCAGTACTCCCCCAGTTCGTGCGCGGTGCGCGGGCCGCCCGTCCGGGGCTCGTTCGCGCGGCGGTCGTAGCGCGCCGCCGTCCACACCAGCAGCGCGGCCTGGAGGATCAGGGCGAGCACACCGATGCCGATTCCGCCTTCGACAGGGGCTGACATGAAGTCGGCCGCAGAGCAGACCAACACCAGATGCGCGGCGAGGACGCCTGAGTTGACGACGGCGAAGGACAGAGCCGGACGACGAGGCCGGGACGGATGGGGGGACTGGTGGATGGATCGCTGGGGGGAGCTGGGGACGGGCGGGTAGGTCATCGCGGTCTCTCCTGGCGGGCCTGGGTGCGGGTGGATCGCCTCTGAACGAGGCTCACCACAGCACCGGCCCCTCCGCCGGTCCATGCGCTCGGCGCGCACCGGTGTCCGTTCCCAACGCCCGGCAGGTGTGACTGTGCCGAGGCCCAGAGAGGGCCGGGGAAGGGAGGGTCAGGCCGGTGGGCGGCGCAGTTGGGCAGCGTCGGCGGGGCCGATTGCCGCGGTCGGCCCCAGCAGGCGGTGGGCGTCGAGCGCGAGGGTGAGTTGCACCAGGTCGCGGGGGCGGGACAGCGCGAGGCCGGTGATCTGCTCGACCCGGCGCAGGCGGTTCAGGACGGTGTTGCGATGGCAGAACATGCGTCGAGCGGCCTGGACGGTGGATCCGCCGCATTCGATCCAGACGCCGATGCTGTCGAACAGCAGGTCGCGGTCGGCGGGTTCCAGGTCGTACAGGGGCCGCAGCACCTGGCGGACGAGTTCGTTGGACAGGTCGGGCCGCGAGACCAGGAGTCCGTCGGGCAGGCGGGAGTCGAGACGGGCGACCTCCCCGTCGCCCCGGCAGGTGCGAAGCGCGAGCCCGGCCATGTCGCGCGCGCGGGCAAGGCTCTCCAGGCCGGGGACCACCAAGCTGATCCCGATGCGGAGGCCCGGGCCGCCGACCAGGCCGGACGCGAACGTCTCCAGGGGGCGGTCGTCCAAGTGGGCGACGTAGACGGCCCGTTGCCCCCAGGCATGCCGGAGGACGCGTATGCCCCTCAGCTCGGGAGTTGCCCCGGGCACGCGGCCGTAGGGTGGCGTCGCCTCAGCCACCGCCACCGCGTACCGGCCGGCGAGTGGCAGGTCGAGGATGCCGGCCGCGCTCCGGGTGAACTCGGGTTCGGGGCGTTCCTCCAGCAGGGCGGCGAGGATCAGACGGACACGCTCGGCGTGCCGGCCGGCGACCCCGTCGATGACCTGCCGGTAGGCGTCGGCGACCAGGACGGCGTCGCGGTCGTTGCTCTTCCACACCAGCTCGGCGACGTGAACGAGCCGGCGCATGTCGCCCAGGCCCTCCCGCTCCACGACGCCGACCATCCCGCTCCAGACTTCGGATCCGGCGACGCGGAAGGCGTGCAGGACTTCGTCGAGGGGGCGGCCCTGTTCCGCGCGCCGCATACCCAGCTCGCGGGTGAAGCGCTCGACGTCCACGATCCGGCTCGGATCCACCCCGGTCTCCAACCCGTGGCGGATGCCGGTCCCCACGGTCTCGCGCACGTCGGGCGGTGCGAGCACCGGGTCGGCGTAGTACGGCACCTCGGCGCGGATGGTCTCCAGGACAGCGTCCGTGAAATCCGTGCCGTACCCGAGAAGCCGTCGGCATGCGCGGTCGAAGAGCTCGGCGGAGGCCGGGTCCGTGGCAGTGCCGGGGGCGGAACTACGGTACATGGACGCTCCTGACGGACGGGGTGCGAGAACACCACGCGAGGCGACGGCGTGCGGCGGCGCCGTGGCTGCCGACGCATGGCCGGCAACGAGGGCTTCCGACGCGGCCGACACCGTGAGCTGCGCGGAGCGCGGGGAGTCCGTCGCCTGGCCGGTCGCCATGGACGAAAACCGGCAGCGGCCTCCCCGGCGGGCATCATGCTAAGCGGTCGGTCAGCGAGTGGCGGAGTCTCAGCCGGATCGTGATGTTTCCGGATCCGAATCACTTGTCGTCTTGTGGCCGGGGGGCGGCTCGGCGGTTCCACGAAGGTGGGGCAGGTCATTTCGTTACGGCAGGCACAGGGCCCCCCGGTCCGGCTCGGCATATGAACCGCCGGACGGAACCTAGACGCGGGGGCTCGCCTCCGGGCCGCAGAACGCCACCTGCGGATATCGCTTGGAGGGCTTGTCCAGGAGGCGCTGGGCCCGGTGGCCCAGGTGCAGTTCGAGGAACGCGCGGGTATGGCTGCGGATGATCTCCGAGGCACGGGCCGCCGGCAGGTCGGCACCCATGTCCACTCCGAACTGCTCGGCCAGCAGTCCGACGTCGGTGAAGGAGGCGTGTTCGGCGCCGGTCACCACGAGCCACCTCTTCCACCCGGTCAGCCGTTGCCAGTCTCGTTCCCAGGTGGCGACCGCGCCGCCGCTGCCCGGGCTGTACTGGGAGTGCCTGCCGAGGAACAGGAACGGCCGGGACAGGCCGCTGTCCGGGATCGGGACGTGGGTCGTGCCGTCGATGTCGATTCCCGCGCGGACCCGGGAGTCGGCCAGCATGGAGGTGACCGAGCTCGCGCCGCCGACGGAGTGGCCCGCCATCGCGATCCGCGACGGGTCGATGAGCCGGGCGCCGTCCCATGTCGCGTGTGCCCGGGTCAGTTCGTCCAGGACGAACGAGACGTCGGCGGCCCGGCCCGTGACCAGCCGTTTCCAGAACGCCTCGTCATGCGTACCCTCGCCTGCCGTGCACGTCGTGACCCGCCCGTCCGGGAAGGTGGTGGCGACGTTCTCGTAGGTGTGGTCGATCGCGGCCACTATGTAGCCGTGGCTCGCCAGGTCCTCGGCGAGGGCGGTCAGAGTGGTGCGCGGCTTGGTGAAGCCGGGAGAGAGCACGACCAGAGGCAGACCGCGTTCCGGCCCCGCCGGTCGGGCGTCGGCGAAGGCGTTGGTCCGTGTCGTGCTCAGCACGTCCGACGGAACGCCGGTGATGCCCCCTTCCTTGAGGAGCAGCTCCGACTCCGTCGGAGTCATGTACTGCGCCCGTCGTCCGTTCGCCGAGGCCGTCGGGTACCACAGGGACACCATGAGTTCGCGCGCGCTCGCCCCGGAAGCCCAGGGATCGGGTCGGGAGTCGTCCGTGAGGTGGAGGGACGTGGTGCCGACCGGATGGGGGCCGGTCGGGCTGGGCAGGGACGGTGTGTCGCCGGGCTTGCCGGCCGCCGCAGGACGTCCACCGATTCCAACGGCGAGCGTGAGCAATGCAGTGGACACGGTCAGGCCACGAAGGAAATGCGCGTGGTTCATTCGGGATGTCCGTTCTCTACTCAGGGCGGGCAGGGGGACGCCTGTGAACCCGGTGGGGCTTGGCCATCGTGAGGGTCAGGGGGCCGGTGACGAGGGCCCAAGGATGACGATCGGCGCCTCGGCCTCCTCACGGGCGCGCGCCGAGGCTGCCTCGACCTCCTCACGGGTGACTTCCTTGTAGAAGCGTTCTCCGTGGGCGTCCGTGATGTCGATGACGACCTTGGTCCATTCCTCGGCGGGCTCCTCCGGCACCTGACCCAACAGGTACTGGGCGTCCTTGAGCAACGCTTCGGTGACCTGTACGCCTGTCAGCCTCTCGGCGAGGGCAAGAACCGCCGCCTTGGTGTCGGTGCTCGGGCCGGTGCCGTCCTCGTCCTCGTCCTCGGAGAGGTCGAAGCCGACCTCTCGCATCAGGGGAAGCAGATCGTCAGGGGTGCTGCCGTACCTGTGCGTGGGCCATTCGAAGGAGGTGCGCAGCTCGCCGTTCTCGTACCAGTGGAACAGGTCGATGGGTGCGCCCCCATTGGTGGAGTGCGAGACGGCACGCCCTCCCGCGGAGAGGGCCTCCAGGAACCGCGGCCGCATCCCCACGCCACCGTCGAGGTGCAGGACGAGCGCCCAGTCGCCACCCGCACCCGGCACGGTGAATGCGCCCACGATGAAGGAGTCGTCCCAGTAGTCCGTCGCGTCGCGCAGGTCCCCTTGCCGCTCGATCAGCTCGTCCACACCCATGCCCGCGCCCTGCGGCTCCGCCTGCATCACTCGCAGCACGTCGCCGGGGGCGACACCCCGTACCAGGGTCAGGCCGTACCCGCTCTCCATCGCGTTGCGGAACAGCGAGGAGGTACGTATCCAGGCGTGGTCGTGTGCGGTCACCGAAGTCATGGGCCAAGTGTGCCCAACACCGCTGACAATCCGAACAGGCCGTGGTCGCGGCGCTGTTCGGCAACATTGGCAGGGGTGACAGGAGTCGAACCTGCGGCATCCGGTTTTGGAGACCGGCGCTCTGGCCTCTGAGCTACACCCCTTCGATGGACGTCAGCATGGCACCGTCTGCGCCTGGGTCGCCACCAGGTTTCGGGGGCCTTCCGCCGGCCACCGATCCATCAGACCTGCGGCAGTTCGCTGACGACCGAGCGACGACCTCCGTAGGAGGCGACCAACGCGTCTGCCACGATCGCCGCGTCCGCCTCGGACACGTCCGCCGGGTACTCCGGCAGCAAGTCGTCCCAGATGGGCATCCACGAACCGTACAGCTGGGCCTGCCCCTCGGGACGGGCGAAGAACCAGATGTGCAGATGGGCGCCGCCGTCGCCGATGCGATAGACGTGGGCCCGCGCGATGTTCGGCAGTGCTTGCACATGGCGGGCGATGTGAGTGGTGAGCACCCCCAGTTCGGCTGCCAGTTCGTCGGACAGGTCCGCCAGGTCGAAGTGATCGCGCGGATGCAGCATCAGTACCAGCGGGACGCCGACTCCCGTGATCCGGGTGAGCCGCCAGCGATCGTCGAGCCAGATCCCTTCGTCCCGACTGCGGCATGCGTCGCAGTCCGCCGGATCTTCGCCGTGCCGCGCGGGTTCGGGCAGAACCGGCGGACGCAGCGGCGCGACGCGCAGGCCGTCCGGCTCGAACGGGCTGATGTCCCACCCCGTCATACGGGCCAGTGGGAGCCGTCGCTCACCATCCGCAGCGGTACGTGCGTGGGCGTAGAACTCTTCGGGTCGCAGGGCCATGATCGAAGACTACTGCCGTTCGACGACAACCCGTTCGCATGCGTACTCACCGAACCTCCTGCCCAAGAAGAGGTGTCCAGGGCCGGCGGCGCCCGCCGGCAGCGGTGCGGTCATCGGCGACCGCACGGGCCTGGAGCGTTCAGACAGGGCGGGGTTCATCGCGTCGCGGCCACGGCCAGCGCGAGGAGGCCGCAGAGCAGGGGCATCGCGGCGCCGAAGACCGCGCCCGCGCGGAGCAGGGAGCCCGGCAGGGAGGCACCGTCCCAGCGCGCGAGGAGCCCCGCGCCCACCGCGATCAGAAGTGAGAGAAGCGCTGCGGCGAGGACCGCGACAAGTAGAGTGAGGGCGTACACGGGTGGGGAGACCGGCGCGACGGACACGGGTCAAGCTCCTTTTCTCGTGGGGAAGTCGTCCGAGCACGACGATGCCGGAGGCGTCGTACACCGGCGTTCGCGCGAACGAATCTGTACGAGGTCACTCACTGCGATGACGGACGGGCGAGGCGGGGCGGAGCGGCCCCTGGAGGAGCTCAAGCTGCTGCTTCGTGACCGGCGGGCCCAGCTCGGTGTCACGATGCATGCCGTCGAAAGGTCGGCGGGTCTGGGGCACACGACCGTCAGCAAGGCACTCAACGGACCGGGGATCCCGACCAGAGCAACCGTGATCGCCCTGGCGAAGGCCCTGCGCACGGATCCGGAGCCGCTGCTGCGCCTGCACGAGCAGACGGTGGACGGTGAGCAGCAGGAGGCGCGAGCACCTGTCGAGCCGATGACACGGGACTTCTTCAGCGATCTCGTCGAACAGCACACGCGACTGTTCGCGGGGCGGAGCGGCGAGAGCGCCCAGGTCATGGAGTTCATCCGGGACCGCGCCACCGGGTACGTCTTCGTGGAGGCGCTGTCGGGATACGGCAAGACCTCTCTCCTCGCCGACCTGGTCCGCCGAAACCCCGAGTTCCGCTACCACTTCATCAGCCAGGCGTACCGGCGCAGGGGCGGCGGGTTCGACCCCACCAGCCCCGAGGACGTACTGGAGTGCCTGTGCGAGCAGTTGGATCCCGCCCATGTGCGCGGTGGCGGACTCAAGAACCTGGAGCGGCAGTTCCACGCCCTCATGAAGCGTCCTCCGCGGGAGCCGACGGTGGTCGTGCTGGACGCCGTCGACGAGCTGGAGCCGCCGGACCAGCTGCGGACCCTGCTGCCGCGGCGGCTGCCGGAGGGGCTTGTGGTCGTGCTCTCGGGGCGGGCGCAGGGTGACCGGTCGTGTCTCGACGACATCGCGCTGTCCCCGGCCGACCTGGGTCTGCATGTGCACCTGGCCGGTCTGGGCGAGCAGGCGCTCGTCGAGCTGCTTCGGATGGCCGGTGGCCAAGCGGCCGGCCTGGCGCGGGACGAGGGCTTCGTCGCGCAGATGCACCGTGTCTCGGCCGGCGACCCGTTCTATGTGCGCTTCCTCGTGGAGGACGCGGCCACGGGTGTCCTCACCCGAGACAACGTCGAGCGCGTCCCCACCGGTCTGGAGGGCTATCTGGACCAGCAGTTGGAACAGCTCAACCGCAGCGCACACCGGGCCGAGCACGTCGAGATCCTCGGATTCCTCCTGGAGGCGGGCACGCTCTCGGGGATGGACCTGTGCACCCTCGTCGAAGGGCTCACCTGGTTGAACTTCGACTCCATCCTGCGGGAGATCCACCGTTTCCTGCTCGTCCACCGCCGGCACTCGCCCGGCCTCGCGCCCCACCGCGGCCATGAGGAGTACAGCTTCTGCCACGCGCGTTTCCGGGAGTACTTCCGGGGCCGCGCCGGGATCGGATAGCCGATGGGGGCCGACCGCTCCTTGCGCGACGACGTCAACGCGCTGGTGTCCAGCCGGCGGATCCGCATAGCGCTCGCGGCCCATGCGCGGAACTGGCGCCAGTGCTCCACGCCGTACACCATCGAGAACGCCGTCCGGCTGGCAGCGGACGAGGATCGGTCCGACGACCTGCACGCCACGGTCCTCGACGAGCGCTTCCGGCAGCTTCGCAGCGACTTGTTCGGGATCAACGCGTTGCGCGGCGATCTGCACGTGGCGCGGAGCTACTTCCTGACCCGGCGGCCCGACTTCCTGAGGTACGTCCAAGTCCTGCTCCTGGAGCAGCACCCCTTCGGCACTCCCGAGAGCGCACTCGCCCAGGAGCACTGCCGCGAGTACGCCGACTTCCTCCAGCTGGACCGGCTCCCGCACGAGCGGACCGGCACCGGACTGCCCGCCGTGCTGCGTCGCTTCTTCCCCGACGACGCCCCGGCCACCAACGGGATCCGCCTGCGCCTGACCGGATACGAGCTCGGGGAATGGAGCTGCTCCTGCGGCCGGTCGACCGGTATCGACCGGCGCTACGACCACGCCTGCCCGTGCGGGGCGCTGTCGGCGCACGGCAGGATCACCGGCATGACCGGAGGCTGCCCCCGGCCCCGCTGCGAAGGGCCCGCCGGCTATGCCGTCTGTCCCGATTGCGGGACCCGGGTCACCCTGGCGAACCTGTGGCGGCTGCGGCGCGACGGGGCGCACGCCTCCCACTTCAAAGTGCCGCTGACGCTCGACCTCATGGTCGAGGACCAGGGAACGACCCGGCACAGACGTCTGCGGTTGATGGATGTGCCCCTCCCCCTCGGTGTGCGGGAACGGGAGGGCGAGATCGTCTTCGACGCGCCCGCCGTCTTCTGGGACGACGAGGGGTCCGACCACCGCGAGGGGGACCGCTTCCTCGGTCTCAAGGACACGCTGCGCTACGACGGACGGACGCGGTTGCGTCCCCTCCTCGAAGCGGCTCTGCGCCGCACTCTGTTGGGCAACCGGGGCGCGTACGCCCGATTCCCACGCGAACTTCTGCGGAACGTAAAGGAGTTGCCGAGCGGAGTGTGGTGGCCCGGTCGCCGCTACTCGCGCGGCTTCTGGCTGCGGCTGCGCGGAGTAGGCGTACGCGACCTCGACATCGGCGATCTCGTGGGCCACGGTGGCGTGTCCGCGCAGGTCACCGTCGTCGCCTCGCCCCGGCTGCAGGGCACCGCCGCCCTGGTCGACGAGCGGCTTGCGGGCCCCGACGCGCTCACCGTCCCGACACTGCACCAGCTGGGCTCGACGTTGAGCGAGGGTGCCGTCCTCACCACGAGACCAGCGCTCGTGGCCGACGAGCGCACGTCGAGTCTGGAACCGTGCGGCCTGGCCACCCCGGGCCGGCCGGTGCTGCCCGGGCAGCTCCTCGTGGGTGCCGCCTCACCGCTGGGCGACAGACCCCGGCGTACGGACGAGGAACGTCTGGCGGCGGCCGTCCTCGGGGACGTGGCACTGGTCAACGCCTCGCTGGAGATGCCCGGGCGACTCCCCGGGCGCATCCTCCAGCAGCGGATCACCGGTTCTCTGGTGACTGATGCCATCCCCGCCGCACCGGGCCGGCACCTCGCCCACGTCGACAACCCCCGGACCCACGTCAGCGTCACGGTCGCCGTGGACCAGCCACTGCAGCACGGGGACGCCCTGGAAGACGAGTCCGGTGCCCGCGCGGTCGTGTGCGGTCTCCTCGGCGGGCCCGCGCTCCGACGGTTCGCCGGGAGCACGGACGAACCGGACCTGGTCGTGGCGCCCGATCACCCCTGGGCCCCGCCTCCGGGCAAGACCACTCGCACCGTCCGCGTCCGCCTCTCCGCCCACGGTCTGGCGGGCCCTGAGACCGGAGCCCGTTCCGTGGGCGGCTACTCCCCCGTCATCGAGCAGCCCTCGCAGAGCACCGACGGGAACGGCGCGCAGCTGGTCGAGCCCGAGGAGTTCCGGTGGCTTGTCGGGCGGGGAGCGCGCCATCTGGCGATGGAGCTGTACGGGCCGCGCAGCGACTGCACGGACTGGCGGGGGAAGTTGCGGGCCAGGCTGGAGTCGGGCAGCGGACCACTGCGCCCGCCCGGGGGCAGGGCGAGGGACCTTCGCGAAGCGCCGCCGTATGCCGTCCGCCGGCTCGATATGACACTGCGGGGCGCCCGGATCGAGCCGCGCCTCGACACCGGCCGGGTCCACTTGCGCGTGATGACCGACGCCGACGTACTGGCCCTCTCGCACGGCGAAGTGGTGAACCCTTCCCTCCTCGGCGCGTGGACCGGGCGTCCGGTGCCCGGCGGACTCCTGTGCCCCGAGATCTTCGGCCCGGATCGCGACGACGAGTGCGCATGCGGTGAACGCCACCGGCCCCGGGACGCGGGCCGGGCGTGCGGTCGCTGCGGGCGCACGTTGGTCACGCCCCGGGAGCGGTGGCGCCGCTGCGGCCACATCGAGCTCCCCGCGCCGGTGATCCACTCCTGGTACCTCACCGGCGAGGCCGGCACCCGGCTCGCCCGCTCGCTGCGCGTCACCGAGGAGGAACTGCGGCAGCTCGTCCGCTGCGACCTCCTGCTGGTCACCGATTCCGGGCGCACGACGCTGCGTACGGGACAACTGGTCGATCCCGAGGACTGGCGCTCCAGGTTCCGCCAGGGCGACGCCACAGGCGTGACGGGCGGCGCGGCGGTGCGCTTCCTCCTGGACCGGGCGGCGGCCGACCCCGCCACCTCCCCCGACCCCGCCACCTCCTCCCTCGACCCTGCCGTGCCCTGCCCCGGCCCTGTCCTCCTGCAACGACTGCCCGTACTGCCGCCCGCTCTGCGTCCCCACATCCACGCGGAGGACGGCCGGACATGGACCAGCGACCTCAACACCCTCTACCGCGGCGTGTTCTCGGGCATCGAGATGTTCCACCGCAAGGACGACCACTGGCCCCTGGACGTGTGGCTCGGCGCGTACCGCGTGCTCCAGTCCAAGGTCGACTCGCTCCTCGACAACGCCCGTCGGACCGAACCCCTCCGGGAGGACGGCAGGGCGCTGCTCGGCCTCTCGGACGCGCTCTTGGCCCGACCGGCCACGACCGGGCCATTGCGCGACGACTTCCTGCGCCGCTCCGTGGACTACAGCGCCCGGGCCCGGCTCGTGATCGGCCGCCTGCCGGACCGGCCCGAGGACGACGACGGGGCCGACCCGGGCACCGTCGCCCTCGGCCGCGATCTGGCCCTGTGCCTCCTCGAACCACTCCTCGTGCACGCCCTCGTCGCCGGCGGCGTCGCCGACCCGCCCTGGCGCGTGCGCTCCATGATCAAGGACCGCTCCGAGGAAGCGCTGCGGATGCTCGACGAGGTGTGCGAGCGATCCCTGGTCCTGGTCGCGTTCCCGTACGGGCCCCGGAGGCTGATCGCCCTGCGGCCGCGGGCCGATGAGACACCCGCGCTCCAGGTCGCACCCGGACTCCTGGACCTCGTCGGCTGGGAGAACCTCGGGGAACCGGTACGCATCTTCAGCGTGCTCACCGACGAGGCGCTCGAGGAAGCGACCGACCTGCTGACGCTCGACGCCCTGCGCACCGCCCCGGCCTCCCGCGCTCCCCTGCCGAGCACGCCGAACTCCTTCTTCGACCTGCCCTGCGCGGACCTGCCCACCCGCCTCGCCGACACGGCTCTGACCGGTGGGTCACTGCCCATCGCCCCCGACGACGGTCTCCTCCTGTGCGACCCGGACTGGCTCACCTCACAAGGGCTTTGAGATCCGCCGGGGCGAAGGGGCCGTGCAGGGCTGCCCATTGCAAGAGCAGGATGGTCTTGCCGTCGGTGATCCGTCCGTCCCCGGTCATGGCGAGGGCTTCGGCAAAGGGCAGTTCGAGCACCTCGATGTCCTCGCCGTCCTCTTCGAGTCCGCCGCCGGTCCCGGTCCGGTCGGCCGGGGTGTACGGGGCGGCGAAGAAGTGGAGGCGTTCGGTGACGGAGCCCGGGCTCATGAAGGCGTCGAGGACGTGGGTGAGCGGGCCGAGGGTGACCCCGAGTTCCTCGGCGCTCTCGCGCCGTACGGCGGCCGGCGGGTCGTCCGCGTCGAGCAGCCCGGCGGCGGCTTCGATCAGCATGCCGTCGGGGTGGTCGTTGACGTAGGCCGGATAGCGGAACTGACGGGTGAGCAGAACGCGGCGGCGCTCGGTGTCGTAAGGCAGGACGACCGCTCCGTTCCCGCGGTCGTAGGTCTCGCGCTGCTCGGTGACCCAGCGTCCGTCGCGGCGGCGGTAGTCGAAGGTGGTGCGTCGCAGGACGTGCCAGCCCTGGGAGGTGAGTTCGACGTCGCGGATCACCACGTCGGGGTTGCGGTCCAGATCGCGTCCCGCGCGGTCGAGGCCGGTGCGACCGCGGTGGTCGGGGGCGTCGATGCCGGGGCGGGGGCTCATGCGTCCTCCTGCGGGGTACGGGGCGGGATCTGCGCGACGTCGTGATAGACGGGCAGGCCGCGGCGGCGGGCGGTGGCGACGAGCAAGGGCTTGTCGGTCATGGCGCGCTACGATACATGCAGAAACGTGCAAGAACAGGAGAGAGTACGGATGCTGGCTGCCGAACGGCGTGACCATCTGCTGGACCTGCTCGCCCGCGAGGGCAAGATCGTCGCCAAGGACGTCGCTACCGCATTGGGGATCTCCGAGGACAGCGTGCGACGCGACCTGCGTGATCTCGCGAGCGAGGGCCTGTGCCAGCGGGTCTACGGTGGGGCGCTGCCCGCTTCGCCTGCCGTGGCCGACTACCACGCCAGACAGACCGTCGCCCCGGACGGCAAGCGGAAGGTCGCGTCGGTAGCCGCCGGGCTGGTGCGACCGGGCGGCGCCCTGATCCTCGACGGCGGCACGACCGCCCTCGCCGTCGTCGACGCGCTCCCCCGGGATCTGACCTGCACCGTGATCACTCACAGCCCGACGATCGCCTCGGCTCTGCTCGACCATCCGCAGGCGGAGGTCTTCCTGCTCGGCGGCCGCATCTTCAAGCACTCCGCGGTCGCCTGCGGTGCGGCCGCGGTCGAGGCCGCACAGAACGTCTCCGCCGACCTCTGCTTCCTCGGCGTCACCGGCGTACACCCGGAAGCGGGACTGACCACCGGCGACGCCGAGGAGGCCGCGATGAAGCGCGCCCTGGCCGCACGGGCCGCGGACACCTACGTCCTCGCCTCCTCCGAGAAGCTCGGCACCGCGTCACGGTTCCGCGTCCTCCCCTGGGAGGAGATCGACGGACTGATCACCGACGCCGCCCTCCACGACCCGGTGATCGAGCAGCTCACGGTGCGTGGCATCGAGGTTCTCGCGGCCGACTGAGAGAAGCCGGCGACCTGACCGGCCGTCAAGCGCTCCGGTGCGGTGAGCTGGGGATCGAGGGGGCGCGGCGGTCCGCGGGCGGCGTCGCGGGACGTACCCGATCAGCGTGCCGACCGACACCGTTCACGGACAGTCGCCGTGCAACTGTCAACTACTTCATCAGAGTTGCGCACGATGAGCGATATCAATAGATTTGTGGTAGGTGCCGATTCTCCGGTGCGCATTCACCTGTCCTGTCGTGACCCGGCCGACGCGACGTCCGACCGGACCGACGTCCGACCGAGGGTCACGACGCTGAGCGGTCCCGGTCCGACACGACCGCGGATTCGCAGGTGCCAGTACGACTGTCCGACGCGCGGTCGCGATGCCGCTTCCCTGCTCCGACCGCGCAAGAGAGCCACGCGGCAGCCTGGCTCCCAGCGGACGGAGAGAAGAGCCGAACCATGGCCAAGATCAAGGTGCTGCTCGAAACCGAAGCGTCACAAACCCAGTCCGATGGTTTCGGTGCCTTCCGGGAAGCCGTGGCCTCCGAGACCTCGGCCCTCGACCAGGTACTTCCCGACCTCGACCTGGTAGCCGGGCTCGGTGTCGAGCCGGGCGAGAACTTCGTGCCCGTCCCCATGTTCAGCACACCCCCTGAAGGAGGCGAGACTCCCGAGCCGCTGCGCTCCCTGCGGGAGTTCGCGGTTCCGGAAACCAACCCCGACATCGCACCGACTTCGGTCGTGCTGCCGGTGGAAGTCGACCCCACCAAGCTGGCGGAGCTGCGCGAGCGCGAAGGCGTGCGCGTATGGGCGAGCTCCCCACTGCACCTCTACGAGGACGAGGGCAGCCCGGACGAGCCGGGCGCGGTCGTCGAGGCGAACGCGTTCGACCTCGCTCGCTCGCGCGCCGGCCTCGACTGCCGGCCGTTCCGCCCCGGCGCCACCCTTGAGACCATCCGCGCACTGCTGGGCGTCGCCCGGCCGTGGCAGGAGGGCTTCCGAGGGCAGAACGTCGTCGTCGGCATCATCGACGAAGGCGTGAACGGGCACGTCTACCCCGTCTCCGGCGGTTTCGCCCGTCCAGGAGCGACCCTCCAGCCCGGGGCCGCCCCGATCACCAGCCACGGCTCGATGTGCGCCGCCGACATCCTCGTCGCGGCCCCGGCGGCCAGGCTGTACGACTACCCCTTCCTCGGGCAGCCCGACTCCGGCGGGGCTCTGACCATGTTCCAGGCGGTACTGGAGCACCGCAGGCTCGACGGCACGCCGCACCTGACGAACAACAGTTACGGGTTCACCGGCGTCCCTCGCCGCGAGCTGGCCCCCGGGCACGAGATCTGGGATCTCGACCACCCGCTCCATCGCAAGGTGCGCGAGGTCGTAGCGTCCGGCGCGGCGGCGTTCTTCGCGGCCGGCAACTGCGGCGCCCAGTGCCCGAGCGGTAACTGCGACCGCTCCGGCATCGGCCCCGGCCGCTCCGTCCACGCCTCCAACAGCCTTCTGGAGGTCATTTCGGTCGCCGCGGTCAACAGCCACCAGGAACGTGTCGGTTACTCCTCACAAGGGCCCGGCATGTTCGAGTCGCAGAAGCCGGACTTCGCGTCGTACACGCACCTCTTCGGGAACTTCGGCCCGGGCCGCCCCGCCGGAGTGCCGGCGCCCCCGAGGTCGCCGTTCGACAGCGGGACGTCCGCGGCCACGCCGGTCGCGGCGGGAGTCGCGGCGCTGCTGCTGTCCGCGTTCCCGGGGCTCAACCCGGAGGAGCTGCGCGAGGCCCTGCTGGCCGGGCTGGTCAACACGACGGGCAAGGCATGGGATCCGGGCTATGGACGTGGGATCGTGAACGCGGCGGCATCGTATTCGTTCCTGCTGCGTAAGCCCTGAGCTGCGGATTCCTGAGCGGCGGGGAAGCTCTCGGCGGAGGGAGACCTCGATATGGCCGAGAACGAGAACTCGTGGATCGCGTGACCCGAGAGGGTGTTGATGAAGTGGCCCTTGGATGAAGTGGCTCCTGACGGTGCCGATCGGCACCGCCCTCGGCGACCTGGCGACCAGGCTGTCCACCGTCGGTGGCACCTTGCTGGATGTCGAGCCGGTGCCGATCGGTGACGACGAGATGGTGGTGCAGGCCGAAGGGCCGCACGACCTGCCCACGCGGGTGGCCGGCCTCGGCCTCCCCATCAAGGTGAACCCGAGCTCCGAGTTCGACCTGGGCGGCTTGGACGGCTAGGGCGGCTAGGGCGGAGTGAGGCCCGGTGGGCGGTGGCGATCGTGCCGTAGCGGGTGACCGGCACGCCCTACTGGAGCAGATCCGACATTTCGGACTACTGGACGGGCCGTGGAGCGCGGCACCGCGCGGGCGCTCTGTCATTCTTGCTCCGTGCAGCCGCCCTCATCCGTGACGCCCGACGCCCCCGCCCACATACGCGACCCGCTCCTCACCCAGGAGTGGCTCGACCTCACCTTCATCCACTGGGCCGTCGACCCGGGCGTCGTAGCCCCGCTCCTGCCGAGCGGGACGATGCCCGACACGCACGACGGGGTCACCTACGTCGGGCTCGTGGCCTTCCGGATGCATCGGGTCGGCTGGCTGCGGCTGCCCGGAGTGCCGTACCTCGGCTCGTTCCCCGAGACCAACGTGCGCCTGTACTCGGTCGACGCTCACGGGCGGCGCGGCGTCGTGTTCCGGTCGATGGACGCGTCACGTCTCATCCCGGTGGTGATGGGGCGCGTCGGCTTCCGGCTGCCGTACCTGTGGTCCCGCATGAGCGTCAGCACGGAGGGTGACACCGTCGACTACGCCAGTTCCCGCCGCTGGCCCGGCCCGCGCGGGGCACACAGCCGCATCAAGGTGGCCAGGGGCGAGCGGATCGAGGAGCCCAGCGAACTGGAGCACTTCCTCACCGCCCGATGGGGCATGCACAACCCCTTCTTCGGCGGCGCGGCGTATCTGCCCAACGATCATCCGCGCTGGCCGCTGTACCGCGCGGAACTGCTCGCTCACGAGGAGAACCTGCTCGTCGCAGCGGGCCTCCCCACACCACGCGAGGCCCCGGTCAGCGTCCTGTACTCCCCCGGAGTCCCCGTACGACTGGGCCGGCCGTCCCGCAACGCCCCCACCGTCCCGCACCCGCGCCGGCCTCTCTAGCGCTGCCGCGTCACCGCCGCTGGTGTGTTCCCAGACCTCCGCGCAGAGCACGGAACCCCCGGACATCACCCGCCCGGCGCGGCGATCGGGTGAGATGCGACGGACCCCCGTGATCAAGCCGTGGACCTGCGCGTTCTCCGTTATGCCGTTCACCCGTACAGCAAGGAGGAGCCCATGGGAACACACCGGATGAAGCGACGACTGGCAGCCATCGCGACGACCATCGGAACCAGCGTCGTGATGGTGGTCTCCGTGAGCGCGACGTCGGCGTACGCCGATTCGGTCATCGAGGTCAGGAAGCTCCACTCCGGGAGCTTCGTCAGAGGTGGAACCGGCACCTACCACTTCCAGGTGACCAACTCCGGCCCCGATGCGACCAGCAGCACGGTGACGCTCACCGACACCGTTCCCACGGGGCTCACCATCCTCGGCACCGCGGGCCACCCTTCGTGGACCTGCCAGAGCAGCAACCAGACGCTGACCTGCACCAACGAGACGGCAGTCGATATCGGGCAGAGCTTCCCGCCACTCCAGCTGAACGTCCAGGTCGCCGATGACGCGCCCTGCAGTATCACCAACACGGCCACCGTCTCCGGCGGTCCGAACGACTCCGGCTCCTCGTCGAGCGACACGACGCCGGTCACCGGCGGCAGCTGTGACGCCGACAACTCGCTCCTGTCCGTCAACCTCGGCGGCATCATCCCGCTGCTCAACAACATCACCAACGGCACCATCGGCAGCCCCTCGGCCACCAACGCGAGCAAGTAGCGACTCGGGCTGTCCGCGCCCTGATCCCACCGCCGGGATGGTGCAGGACTTGCCGCCCGGCTTGGGGGCGGTGCACCGACTCGGCCGTGATCGTCGAGAAATGCGGCGCTGAGTTCGCGGGAGGTTCGGGGCCTACGGCCCCGAACCTTGATCACCTCTCCTTGGCGGCGGGCTATCGTGGGCGACGCCAGGGAACGGTGTGATGCCAAGGCAGCGTCTGCTGGGGAGCAAGCTGCAAGTGGCGAGAGGACTTTGGGGGCGCAGTGCAGCCGGACAGTGGACCAGGTGTCGGTCCCAGCCCGAGGGAGGCGGCGGCCTTCCTGCTGGAAAGGATTCATCAGGGCAACGGCTACGCCCACAGCCGGAAGAGGCGGTTCGGCCGGAGCGCCTCCCTCACCAAGGTGGCGACGCTCGTTCTGTCCGCGGCGTCCACCGTCATCCTGGGCCTGCAGAATCTCAACGCGTGGGCGGGACTGGCCTTGGCCTGCATGGCGCTGGTGACGTTGTTGGGAGCTGTCGAACCGTTCTTCAACTGGCGTTCCCGGTGGGTTCTGATGGAGGAAGCGCAGTATCGGTTCCGGCGGCTTGCCGATGAGCTCGAGTACCTGCTGGCGACGACGGCCGCCGACGATCTCACCTTCGATCAGCTTGGCGAGTTCTTCGGTCGGTATCAAGCGATATGGGATGACCTTAGCCGCACCTGGTTGGAGCATCGCCGGGAACCCTCCGCATCAAGCAATGCCTAGGGCACGCGGCTGGCTGTTCGTCCGACCGCTGACCTGACGCATCGATTCGGCATGGTGATCGACATCACATCGCCCTGCGGCAGGGTCGGCAACCTCGGTTCGGAGTCTGCCGCAGTGCGGTCCGGCGCGTGCCGCGGCCTCGGGGGCGCCACGGCTTCGCGGTCACCGTCAGCCTTAGGCTGGATTCCTGCTCGACGGACAGGAGGCTGACATGGCCCAGACGACGGTGGCGCAGGTCATGGCTGATCTCGCCGTGCTCGAGGACCCGAAGATGCGCGCGGCGAACGAGAAGCGCGGTGACGATCACGGCGTGAACCTCGGCAAACTTCGCGCGCTCGCGAAGCAGCTCAAGACGCAGCAGGACCTCGCGCGCGAACTCTGGGAGACCGACGACACCGCGGCGAGGCTCCTGGCGATGCTCATCTGCCGTCCGAAGGCATTCGAGCGCGACGAGCTGGACACCATGCTGCGGGACGCCCGCGCGCCCAAGGTGCACGACTGGCTCGTGAACTACGTGGTGAAGAAGAACCCGGCCTCCGAAGAACTGCGCCTCGCCTGGACCACGGACCGGGATCCCGTGGTCGCGAGTGCCGGCTGGGCGCTGACCACCGAGCGGGTGGCGAAGAAGCCCGACGACCTCGATCTCCCGGGTCTGCTCGACGTCATCGAGGCGGAGATGAAGGACGCCCCGGATCGTCTGCAGTGGGCGATGAACCACTGTCTGGCTCAGATCGGGATCGAACACACCGAGCACCGCGCCCGCGCCATCGAGATCGGCGAACGCCTGGAGGTGCTCAAGGACTATCCGACTCCCCCGAACTGCACGTCTCCGTTCGCGCCCGCCTGGATCGCCGAGATGGTCCGCCGTCAGCACGAGAAGTAGAGGCCCCCGCCACGGTTCCGCTGACGGGGGCCGAGATGCCGGCTCATGGCCTGCGGATGACTTCAGCCAGGTCAGGTCAGGTCAGCGGAGTGCTCGTGAAGTGCCGTACCTGAAGTGGCGCCACCAAGTACTCCTCTTCGCCCGGAAGAACCACCGGCTGGTCACGCCAGTTCTCCCCGGCGTAACCGACCAGGTCTTCCTCGCTCCGCCAGCGACTGATGTAGAGAAGTCCGTCCGGCGGAGCGACCAGGACCTCGTGGTCCACCAACCCGGGGTGGAGAAGCGGGAATTCACGCACTGCGTTGACGATCACGTCGCGGAACGCCTCAAAGCGATCAGGACGTACACGGGCCTCACTAATCCTGGTGATCACGCCGCTCACGCTGCCACACAAGCCGCCATCGCGTCACCCGGACGAGCTTTCAGCCCCCGTCGGCCTCCGTCACACCAGGGCTCCGCGCTCGTGAGCGGCTCGGGTCAGTCCCACTGCTCGTCCGCGAGGGAGGTGACGGGCTGCGGCTTGCCGATGACGGCCAGGGCGATGAAGAAGTTGATCTGGCCGATCGCGATCGTGAGGGTGGCCAGCGCCTTCTCGTCGTAGTGCTTCGCCACCTCTGCGTACAGCTCGTCCGAGACGCGCTCCCGTCCGTGCGGGGCGGGCTGGAGGGTGGCCTCCACCAGGGCGAGCGCGGCGCGCTCGGCGTCGGTGAAGTACGGGGCGTCCTGCCAGGAGGAGACGGCGGTGATGCGCTCCTCGGACTCCCCGGCCTTGCGCAGGAAACCGGTGTTCAGGATCGTCAGGTACGTGTTGTGGACGATCTGCCCGGCGCGCAGGTGGATCAGGTTCATGGTGGTGCGCGGCACCGAGCGGTTGCCCGTCGCCCGGAACAGCGCGGCGCTGATGTCGCTCAGCTCGGGGACGAACTCGCCGGGGTTGGGCATCCGGGAGATCGAGGTCTTGTTCGTCACGACTGTGCTCCTTCGCATCGGCCTGGTCGGCGTCTTCACACCACTGACGGACCGGCTCACGCGGATGTGACCGGAATCCGGGAGGAGATTTCTCTGCTACCGGCCGGCCCTCCCGGTCGACGCGCGGGTGTCCGCCGGGAAGCGCATGATCTGGCCGGCGGCGGTGCCGACGAGGATCGTGCCGTCCGGGCCGGCATGCAGCGAGAGCGGGCCGTACCGGGGCAGCGCGCGCCGGCCGATGACCGCACCGTCGGCCGTGTCGCAGGAGACGAGGGTGTCGTCGGCGCACAGGGCGTACAGGACGCCGTCGTGAGTGTCGAGGTCGATGACATCGGAGTCCAGCGGTCGGCTCCAGATGACTTCGCCGGACGGGAACGCCCGGCGAACCAGCTCCGTCCGTCCGTGCAACAGCGCTTGGCCTGCGGTGTCGTCGGCGTACACCGCCCTGCCGAGCGGCGCGTCGACGGTGAAGAGCACGGTCTCGACGGTGCCGGTCGGATCGAGGGCGATCACATCCCGGCGCCGCCGCCCGTACAGCAGCTCGGGGCAGCGGCGGACGTCGAGCGGGACGAGGTCGTACCGGTCCGGCTCGTGGGCCGCGCCGAGCGGGGTGCCGTCGGCGGCGAAGATCCGCGTGTTCGGCGGGGTGGGCGGCTCGGTCCCGAAGCTGCGGTCGTAGGTGTCCCGGATGGCCCAGACCCCGTCCGTACGGGCACAGAGCGCGGCCGAGAAGGGGACGGAGCAGCGGTCGAGGACCGTGCCGTCGAAGGTGGCGACGAGCAGGAAGTCGGTCCACGTGCGGGCGTCCGGGCCGGAGACGGCGACCCGCACCGTACGCTCGTCGTCGGCGACCTCGATGCGCGCGCCGCCCCTCGCCGTGGACGCGGGCACACTCCACAGCAACGATCCGTCCGGGGCCCAGCACTCCACCGCCGTGTACGCGCGGGTGGCGAGCACACGGCCGTCACGGAGCCCCGCCACGGACCGGACCCCGCCTCGTGCGTCGTAGGTCCGTCCCGCCCGCTCGGCGAGCGCGCGTAGCAGCGGCTGCGGGAGCGGTAGGTCGTACGGGGACAGCGTGTCCGGGGCGAGCGAGGTCCGGTCGAGAGCGGTCAGATCGAGGGCGTCGGGAGCGAGGCCGAGCCAGTTGTCGCGTACGACGGTGGTCCGGGACGTCAGGTGCTCGTACTCGTCCTCCGGGTGCACGGCGAAGGAGATGAGTTCGAGGGTCCTGTCGTCAGCCCAGCGGGCCGACTCGATGCCCCAGTCGGGGTCGGCGAAGTCGACACGGTGGCCGGTGTCGGGTTCGAGGAGGGTGAGGCCGCCTTCGCGGTCGCACTCGTCGCCGTTGTCCAGGCCGATGGCGAGGAGCGGGAGCGTGGGGTGGAAGGCGATCGACTCGGCGTCCATCGTGAAGGTCAGCAGGTGGGCACAGGACAGGTCGGTGGTACGGAAGAGGGCGACCCGGCTGCTGCGGTGCAGCACCGAACTGACCGCGATCCACTGCTCGTCGACGCTGACGACCACGTGGGTCGCGTTCCCGTGCAGTTCGGGAAAGGCGTCGTCGTGGAAGGGGACGTACGAGGTCGTCGACTCAGCCATGATGCTCCGTCATATGGGCGAACGTGGTGCGGGCCAGGGTGTTCAGCACCTCCGGCGTCGCCGCGGGTACGAGGGTCCGGAAGGACGCGGCGAAGGCGGACGACTGTGTGCGGAGGGCCTGCACCTCCAGGGCCTGGGTGAGGCGCGGTATCAACTCGTAGAAGCAGAAGGGGTGCTCGGCCTCGATGAACGCCTTCAGGCTCTCCTCGTAGGTCGCGTGCTCGCCGTCGTACGCCCAGTTGTCCAGCGCGAGCAGCAGCGGGAACTGCGCGCGCACTTCCCACGCGGCGAGCGGCACCTCCTCGTACGAGGGCTTCCGCTCGCGGTCCGCGAGCCGCAGCAGCATCGCCAACTCGGTCATGAAATCGGGCACGCTCTTGTGTGCGGCGGCCGCCGTCCACGCCCGTCGGGTGTCCGCCGGGCAGGTCGCGAAGAACTCCTCCGTGAACGCGGTGGCCAGGTAGTCCAGCTGGGAGGCCAGCACCTGCAGATCATGCCGCCAGGCCACGTCCCAATGGTTGGTCCGCGAGACCCTCTCGAAGCGCAGCACCTCCCACTCCAGCGCGTCGGGCCCACCTGCGGCGAGCCCGACGAGGTGCGCGATCGGTCCGTCGGCGAACATGCCTTCCGGATGCAGTGCCATGAACTCCCCCTGGTCAAAACGGTCCGTCCGATCGCCCTGTGCTCGTGTCGCAGCGCGCCGGGTGGGCCGATCGGCATTGTCGGGGCGGGTCGCGTACATGCGGATCGCCCGGCCTCGCCGCACTCTCTCGCGCCGGGCAGCACAGTCATGTGGCCCCGCGGTGAGCTCGGCGAGAGGCGGTCCTAGTACGGGCCGCCGCGGAAGTACACGGTGCCGTGGTGACGTGGGCGGTCGCCACGCTCGTGGGCCGCGTCGGAGCGGTCGGCGGGGGCCGAGCGCCGTGCGAGGGCCCGCAGGGTCTCCAGACCGGCCAGCACCTCGTCACGGCGTCCCGCCGACTTCATCCACACCGGCAGCCGGGCGAGCATCCCCCTCGGCGGGGATGCGTGACGCTCGCGCAGCCGGGCGGCCGCGTAGGCGGCGAGCGCGTCGACGTGCTCCTCGTCGTAGGCCCACAGGATGTGTCCCGCGCAGCGGGTCTGCAGCCACAGCGGCCGCCCGAAGAAGGGGTCCTCGGTGCCGCCCGGCACCGCGCCGACGAGGCCGGTACCCCGCTGCTCGGCCTTCCATTCGGCGACCGCGCCGCAGCCGGCGCAACTGAGGCGGCGGGGCTGGAAGAACAGCTCGCTGAAGTACTTCGGCGCCGCGAGCCCCGGGAGCGGCACGACGAGCGCGCGGCCACCGCACCTGGGGCAGACGACGAGCATCCGGTTGGTGAACTGGACGAGCCACCTGCCGTCGTCGTGGTGACGGACCGGTTCGGTGTGTGCGGGCTCGGGGTTCATGACAGCCACCCTGCCAGGCACGACAGGCCCTGGGCGACCGAGTTAGGGCGGGTGCGGCACGATTCACGCGACCCTCGGGGGTGTCACATGGGGCACGATCTCGCGGCCGCCTCCTGCCGGGCATTGCTGGTCGCCCAGGGTCAGTGGGAGATGCGTCGCCGCTCGATCCGGCTCCGGCTCCGCTCGTGATCCGCGAGTGGCCGGCCGTCCGAGCCGGTGGCCGAGGGCGGCACCTCGACGACGAAGAACAGGAAGGTGGTCTTGGTCGAGAGGTCCTGGAAGTCGTCCGGGAACAGCTCACGAGCGGCCGGGTCGGGCTGCGGCTCGCTGATGACGGCAAGGCGGAATCCCGCGGTGGTGAAGGCGTCGGTCATCGCGTGCAACGGCTTGCGCCAGAACTTCATCGGGGCGGACTGTCCGTTGAACGTCCAGTCGAAGGCATAGCTGGTGGTCGCGAAGTAGTCGGGCCGGGGATCCTGGATCGTGTAGGCCACGAACGGGTGGTCCACCGACGCGATCAGCCGGCCGCCGGGCCTGAGCACTCGCCTCAACTCGGCCAGTGTCGGCCCCCAGTCCTCCGGGTAGTGCAGCACCAGAGACGCGACCACGTCGTCGAACGCACCGTCGTCGAACGGCAGCCGGTCGTTCAGATCGACCACGTGCAGGGCCACGTCGTCACCGAGCCGCCGCCTGGCCAACGCCAGCATCCCGGCGCTGACGTCGATGCCGGTGACGACCGCACCGCGTTCGACCAGTGCGGCGGACAGGGGGCCCGAGCCGCAACCCGCGTCCAGGATCCGACGGCCGGCCACGTCTCCGGCGAGCGCCAGCATCGCGGGCCGCTCGTAGTACGCGTTCACGAGGTTGTTCTCGTTCTCCGCCGCGTAGGCCTCGGCGAAGCTGTCGTAGTCATTCGCCCGGGCCGGATCCGTACGCTGGTCGATGCTCTCCGGCACGTCGGTGATGCGTTCCATCGTGGCAGCCTAGTAGTGCCCATGATCCGCCGTGCGGACCTTGGCGAAGCAGCACGGTGCCGGGCGGGGAGGTCCTGTCCGTGCGGTTGGGGCTCGCCCTCGGGAAGGCTTGCCACGCCCTCAGGACGCCGACGGGAACAATCCGTGGGGCCCGGGAGTTGCGCCGATCATGACGACACAGCCCGCAGTCCTGCACTACACCGCGTTCTCCGACGACCCTCAGGGCGGCAACCCCGCCGGGGTCGTCCTGGACGCGGCCGGACTCGACGACGACGCGATGCTCGCCATCGCCGCAGAGCTCGGTTACAGCGAGTCGGCGTTCCTGACCGCCCCGCCCGAGGAACTCGGCGAAGCGAGCGGGCGGGCCTTCACCATTCGGTACTTCAGCCCCAAGGCGGAGGTCCCGTTCTGCGGCCACGCCACCGTGGCGACGGCGGTCGCGCTCGGCGAGCGCATCGGTCCCGGCGACCTGGTGTTCGCCACGCGCGCGGGGACCGTGCCGGTGAGCGTGACCGAGGAGTCAGGCGCCCTGCGGGCCACGCTCACCACCGTCGAGCCGCACGTCGAGGCGGTCGGCGACACGGACCTCGCGGAGGCGCTCGCCGCCCTCGACTGGCCCGCCGACGACCTCGACTCCGCCCTGCCGCCGCGCATCGCCTTCGCGGGCGCCCGCCACCTCGTCATCGGCGCCGCGACCCGGGAGCGCCTCGCTGATCTCTCGTACGACTTCTCGCGACTCGAAGCGCTGATGCGCCGACTCGACCTGACCACCGTCCAACTGGTGTGGCGCGAGTCCGCGCCCGTCTTCCACGTGCGCGACCCCTTCCCCGTCGGCGGCGTCGTGGAGGACCCGGCGACCGGCGCGGCAGCCGGCGCCTTCGGGGCCTACGCCCGCGAACTCGGCCTGGTCCCGGGCTCGTCGGTCCTCACCCTCCACCAGGGCGTCGACATGGGCCGTCCCGGCGTCCTGACGGTGGAGCTACGCGAAGGCGACGCCCGGGTGCGGGTCAGCGGAACCGGGACCCGTATCGCCTGAGCGTGCCCGTCCTCGTACAGCCATGGTGAGAGCGCCGGTGCGGGTGAAGCCCACCGCACCGGCGAACAGTTTCGCGACGACTACGCAGGCGGTGGAGTCCTACCCGAAGGGACCGAAGAGGTTGGTCAGGGGAAGAGCGAGCTCATCCTGCACGAGTGGCTGAACCGGTTCGGGGGCGTGCCCGCCGCGCTGGAAGCGGATCTCCAGCGCGAGGTCTTCGACCGGTTGGCGGGGCACATCATGCTGCTCGTCGCCGCGGACGACCGAGTCGGCCGGCAGGCCGTCCTCCGACGATGTCAGACCAGCAGCGCGGCGGCTTGTTCGCGCGCCTGGCGGAGCCAGGACGCGCGCGCCTCATCGGTGGAATCGGTGACCGTGCGGAAGACGACCCGGCGGACGTCGGTGACTCCCACGTACGGCAGCACACAAGCCGACCAGATCCTGTCCAACGGATCGCCGAACTCGCTCTCTTCGCGGTCCGCCGGAGTGTCCGAGGTATTGAGGACCAGGGCCCGGCCCGCCTTCAGCAGCCCGGCGGGCTCGCCGTCCGCAGTGCTCAGTTTGTACGCGACACCGGGTGCCAGCACGCGCTGCACCCAGCCCGTCAGTACGGCGGGCGGCATTCCCCACCAGTTCGGGTGCACGAACACCATGGCGTCGAGTGTTGCCACTTCCGCGCGATGCAGCGCCAGCTGTGGGTCCGTTGCGTGCGAGGCCGCCTGAACGGTCCGCGTCTCGTCGGCGGCCAGGGCGGGTGCGAAGCCTTCGGCACAGAGGTCGTGCGCGAGCACCTCGCACCCGCGGCCGCGCAGCTCTTCCACGACAGCGTCGAACACAGCGTGGTTGAAGCTGCCCGGCCGTGGGTGTGCGAGATAGACCCCTGCGCGCATTGCTCATCCCCCGGAGACATCAGTAGCCGTTGGCCAGCGATTCGCGAGCAGCTTATGCATCCGGGTCGGCCGACCGCCACTCGATCGATCGCCATGGCCGACAACCACAACCAGCCCTGAACGGCGTTGCGTTGCCGAGTCCGTTGGCCTGCCGGCGTGGCGTACGGGTGATCGGGGCGCGGGTCGCCGCGGGGCGTCCTTGGGTCGGCGCCTCAGCCGGCGTAGTCGCGGATGACCATCCGTGCCAGCTGGGTCCGGGCGGGGGCCAGTTCGTCCGCCACCGCCGCCAGGCGCTCGTCGTCCCACACGACCCCGGCCGGGTGAGGCCCGCCGGCGGCCGCGCACCGTCGCCGCAGGTGCGTCGGCGGATGAGTGTCGTCCACGCTGTGTCCCCGCCGGGCGGAAACCCTCCGCAAACGCTCGTACTCGTGCGCCGGTACGGCTCGCATCCGTTCGGCCAGCCTTTCCCACAGGTGCTGCTCGGCGAGCTCCTTGGCCTCCCGGCCGGCCGCTCCGCCTCTCATCCCGGCGGCCACCGACTCCCGTTGCAGCGCCGATTCGGCCGAGTCGCACACCAGCAGCCGGTCCATCAGGGCGACGGCGGCCTCGGTGGAACCCGCCCGGGCCGCACTGGCATCGGCGAGGTATTCGGCCCGCTGGGACGCGCGCAGCGTCAGGTGGTCCAGTACGGTCAGCGTCCCCAGAACCAGGCACCGGGGCAGGAACACGATGGCGTTCACGAATCGGTCCATCATCCCCTCCGCTTCGGACGGTGCCAGGAAGTAGAGCCACAGGTGCAGCGAGCGCAACGCACTGCTGGTGACCATTCCATGGCGGAGGTCGCCATGGGCGAAGTGCCCGAGCTCGTGCCCGAGCAGAGCCATGCGTTCCTGCGGGGTGAGCATCTCCCACAGGGCAAGCCCCAGGAACAGCACCCGCCTCCTGCGCAGGCCGTACGTCGTGACAGCCGCGTTGGCCTTGGCATCGACGACCACCGTGTCCACTCCGGTCGTTCCTGCCACGACGCCGACCTCGTCGATCAGCTCGAAGAGCTTCGGCGCGTCGGCGCGGTGCAGAACCAGGGCGTCCTTGGGAAGTCGCCCGAATCGTGGTCGCAACACCGCGGCGATCGCGAGGAGCAGCGCCCCGATGATGGGCTGGGCACCGGAGTTCCAGCCGAGCACGACCAACAGGATTCCGGCGACCGCGAGGAACACGGTGAGCCCGTGGACGAACATCGACAGGGTCAGCGCGAGCACCGAGGCAGCGTCACGCCCGGGCCGTGCGAGCCCGGCTCCCTCCATCTCGCCGGCCAGCTCCTGCCCGTACCGGTGCGCAAGTCTGCGCCGCGCGGCGGCGATCCGTCCTGGCTCCGGATCCGGAGCCCCTGGATCCACGTTCCAGTCGCAGGAGGCACACCACTGCACGTACTGTCCGTCCGCGGGCAAGGGGGCCGAGCACTCGGGGCATTCCCTTGCGGTCGTCGCCGTCCTCGTCTGCACGTCACTGCTGGTATGCATGTTTCCTCCCCACACATGGGCCCCTCCCCAGGACCTGCGGCTCGGAGGATATCCGGCCAGGTGACACGGTCCGGGACCGCGAGCCGGCGGAATCTCATGCGGAGGAGTGGACCATCGTGATCTACGTTGATCGGCATGAGCGCCCCAAGGCGGAGTTACCGGTATGTCGGGCCCGAGCACGTGCGGGCCGCCGTCCACTCGGCGGCCAGCGGGACCGTCATCCGCACAGCAACCGACTTCGCGAGGTGGGCGACGGCGCGAACGCTCGACGAACTTGCTGAGCCCTTCACCTTCGTCATCGACGTGAAAGGTGTCCTTCGACTCGCGCCACGCCGCAGCGAGCACGTCGCCTGCGCGGGCGGAGAGCGCGTGCTCAGCGCCGGCAGGGCGGTTGCGAGTGGCGACCGTCGCCGTGGCGGCGTTGTCCATCGGGTACCGGGACCGTGCGCTCAACAGCAACAGGGACGGTTCACTCCTCGGTGCCGGGCCGTCTCGCCGCTCGCCTCGCGTCCGGCCCGCCAGGTGCCGTCCCGGCCGATGCAGGAGTACGCCGCTCGGGACCCGGCGGTGGCCCCGGCGAGGCGTCGCCCGTCCGGGCGGGGGCGGACAGCAGCTCCAGCAGGCCGGCGATCTCGTGTCCTGCCTCGGCAGGGTGGCGGAACTGGGCCTTGGCGTTGATCTCGTAGCGGTTTCGCCGACCGTCCGAGCCGCGCCTGCGGGTGACGTATCCGCCCGCCTCCAGATCGGCCACGATCGCTTGAACGGTCCTCTCGGTCACCCCGCAGTCGGCCGCGACGTCCCTCAGCCGGACACCGGGATCACGGGCGAGCATGAGGAGGACCCGGGCGTGGTTCGTGAGAAAGGTCCAGCTCGGGTGGTGGCGAGCACCATCTGCCATGTCATACGTGTGCCCCACCTTGCCGTGGATCATTCAGAATACGTCCTGATTTTCACGTATTCCTTGACGTATGTCAGCGGTACGTGCACCATGTCGGGTAGGGGCGCTCTGACGGAATCCGACCCGGCCCCGCGGCGCCCGCCGCCTCGCCATCCTGAGGGGGGTGCGTGATGACCTCCGACGACCGCCACATCCCCTGTGGGGTATGTGGTTGCCCCATAGGCCCGCACCCGCACAGGGGACGCGTACCCGATTCCTCCTACGTAGACCCCCAAGACCCCAGGCACGACGGCCAGCGCCCCTTGCTGGCCTGTAGCAGCGAGCACCTCGCGCACCTCGAGGAGAAGGTACGAGGCCGCCCGTACCACGAGGCGGAGCAGTGGTTCGCGAAGATCACCCAGGTCATGGCACGACATCACTACGGCATCAGCATGGCCGATCTGAGTCTGGAGACCGGACTCGACCTGCGTCAGCTCGAAGCAGGGGCCCTCTGGATCACCCAGCTCCACCACGCCCCGCGCTCCGCGGCTCGCGACCGCGATGCCGCCGCCTGAATCCCTTCGCAGTTCAGCGTCCTGAGTGGGGGCCGCACCGTGCGCGGAGTTCCGCGGCGTGCGGAAGGCCGCTCGACCCCGGACAATGATCGGTGGCCCCCTGCGGGCCGCCCCCGTTGGGCATGGAACGTCCCGCCCAGCAGGGACGCGGCACAGAAGGAGACCGTCATGCTCATCACGTACGCCATCGAGGACGGCGTCCTGCACGTGACGCTTCTGCGGGACCTCGACATCAGCACGCGAGCCGCGGCCTCCCTGGAAACCGAGGCGCTCGTCCACGCCCACCGCCCACGCCACGTCCGCGTACAGCTGCCCACGTTCGATCCGTCGCCGGCCTCCCTCAGCGCACTCACACGCGCCCGGCGACTGTGCGAGCACCTGGGCATCCCTCTCACCGTCGTCGGCCCCGCGCAGGCGCCCGTCCCCGAGGCGAACCCTTCGACGCCGGGTGCCGCGGCCTGAGCGGAACAGGCCAGCCGACGCGCCCGACGCATACGTGCGTACGCGCCCTCGGTGCGGACTGGGCCTGTGCGGTCCAGCCTGGCCGCGGGGGCACTCGGTCGCCCCAGCGGTCGCCCGCCGATAGTCGCCGTCCTGGGCACGTCCACCGAGGCCATGGCCTCCTCGCGCGGGCAGATCCTGCTCAAGAGGTCGGGCAGCCGGCCTGTGGCCTCGCAGACCGGGCTGCTCAGCGCGCGCTCACCCTGACCATCGGCGTGCAGGCCCGCACCGTCCCCAAGACCAGGTCCTCGGCCACCCTGGCCACCCCCCGGGGCTCCGCTGCCATGATGATCGCCATCGGCTGGATCTGGCGGGTGGGACGCCCGGCCGGCTGACGCACCGGCCCTCACCCTGCACGCAGACGAAGGAGAGCACGTGGAAGACCGGACGCAGGAGGAACTTGCGAGCCCCGAGGTGCAGAAGCGCATCCAGGCGAGCTTCGATCGCCAGGGGCTCATGGCCCATCTCGGTGCCCGGATAACCCACATCGGGCCCGGCCGCGTCCACATCGTTCTCCCGAGCCGTCCCGAAGTGACCCAGCAGCACGGCTACTTCCACGCCGGTGCCACCAGCGCCGTCGCGGACACCGCCGGCGGCTACGCCGCGTACACGCTGTTCCCCGAGGACAGCGAGGTGCTCACGGTCGAGTACAAGATCAACCTTCTCGCGCCCGCGACCGGCGACCACCTCGAGGCGGTCGGAACCGTTCTGAAGTCCGGACGCACCTTGACCGTGTGCCAGTTGGAGGTGTTCGGCGTCCAGGAGGACGGCGCGCGCAAGCTCGTGGCCAACGGCCAGCAGACACTCATCCGCGTGCACAGGCCCGAACAGTAGGTCCACGCCGTCGAGCGCCGTCCCATCACGCCCGGTCGACGCCGAGGTCGGCGGGCGGGGGCGCTGCCCCCTGCGCACGGCGCGGCCGTCCGGGCGGCATCGCCGTGTGTGGCGTGGCATCGTGGGGGCATGGCGATCGAGGTGCGACCTGCTTCGGACTTCGAGGATGTCCGGGCCGTGATCGGCCCGAAGTCGGCCGGAGCCAATGTCTGCTGGTGCCTGAGCTACCGGATCCCGTCCAAGCTCAACCAGGAGCTGCGTGGGCCGGCGCGCGGTGAGTACGTCGCCGAGCTGTGCCGCGGGCAGCTTCCTCCCGGGGTGCTCGCCTACGACGGCGACGAGCCGGTCGGTTGGGCCGCCGTGGCTCCGCGCTCGGACACGTCGTTCGCCCGCAGCCGCAGGATCCCGCACGTCGACGATCTGCCCGTCTGGTCGCTGTGGTGCATCCGTGTGCGGCCCGGTCACCGTAAGAGCGGCATCTCGCACGCTCTCATCGCCGGGGCGGTGGAGTTCGCACGCGTCGGCGGCGCGCCGGTGATCGAGGCGTACCCGATCGACAGCGGCGGCGCGAAGGTCGACATGACGATGGCGTACGCGGGGATCAGTAGGAACTTCGAGCGTGCGGGGTTCACCCACGCCGCCGACACCACCTCGGTGCTGGCCGGCTTTCCGCGGGTCCTGATGCGGTTGGACCTGCGCTGATACACGGGATTCGCAGGTCTCGGCCGGCTTCTCAGGTCGCCCGGGGCCAGGAGCGCAGCAGCGCGTTGATCCTTCCGGCGGTGCAGGTGGGGTCGATGAGGAGGTCCTTGAGGGCGATGGCGTCGTCGCGGGTGGGCTTGACCGTGATGCCGGCGGCTTCCAGGTACATGACTCCGGTGGCGGCGGCGACGGCCATGTTGGAGCGCTCCAACCAGCGGCAGCGACCCAAGGTGTGGACGAGAGCCGCGGCCTTGGCGTACGGGCTGTCGTAGACGGCCTGCTCGAAGATCTCGGCGCGGTGGCGGGCGACGGCGGCTACGGGGACGCCGTAGTCGTCGGGGGCGGGATCGTTCGCTCCGGCCGCTTCCGCGACCTGAAGGATCCACGGAACGTCGATGTGCAGTTCCATCAGGCGGCGCGCACCCCGGGGGACGCCTGCTCCGCGTTCTCGGCTTCGTCGAAGACGTCCTGGTGCTCCGTGAGGAACCGGGCCGCGGCGTCCACGGCGCGGGCGCGCAGGCCGCTGGCGTCGTCCTGCACCAGGCGGGCGAGGTAGTCCCCGATGCTCAGACCGAGGTCGGCGGCGCGCTTCTTCGCCAGTTCCGCGACGTCCTGATCCACTCGCGCACCAAGCTGTGTCTTCGCCATACCGTGCATGGTAACAGATGTTACCAACCGGATGCCACGCCGCGTATCACTCGGTGGGAGGAGCCTGCCCGGCGCGGCGCCGGGGAAGGCGAGAGCATGAGCGAGGAGCTCGCCCGGTGCTCAGAGCGGTCCCCTCGCCCGTCCGGTCACGGTGGCCGCCCGCGCGACGACGAGCACCTCGGGTCCTCCCCCACTGGCCTGTTTGCGAGGGAGCAGCACATGACCGAGGCTCGAACTGACAGGGGCGATGGGACGATGCCGACCGGGTCGGATCGCGGCTCTGGCGAGGTCGCCGACCTTCGGCGCACGGGGATCGATCCGGATTTCTGGTACCCGGTGGCCGTGTCGGGAAGCGTCCCCAAAGGAGGGACTTTCCCGGCCGTGTTCGCGGGTGAGCGGATCGCCCTCTACCGAGGTGAGGGCGGGACGGTCTACGCGCTGGAGGATCGGTGCGCCCACCGTCAGGTGCCGCTGAGCATGGGTGTCGTGGAGGGCGAGGCGCTGCGCTGCTGCTACCACGCCTGGACCTACCGGGGAAACGGTCGTATCTCGCAGATCCCCTATCTGCCCAAGGGGACGGATCGGCCGCCGCGCGGTGTGCGCGCCTATCCGGTCCGCGAGGCGTACGGCCTTGTCTTCGTCTTTCCCGGCGATCCCGACAAGGCGTTCGGGTCCGGGCTCCCCGAGCTGCCCGCGTTCCACTCCCCCGGGCACAAGACCATGACCTTCTCCCGCAGCGTGCGCTGCCACTACACGTTCATGCACGAGAACCTGCTGGACATGAATCACCAGTTCCTGCACCGGGGCGTGCTCGGCAGAATCCAGCCGAAGCTCCTCGGGTACGAAACGGGTGCGAACTTCGTCGAGGCGCGGTACCTGTTCGTACCGGGCGGGGGCAGGAAGGACCGCGGTGCGGGTCTGCTGTCCGCCGAGGGGATGAACGGCGGCTCGACGCCCGACGTCATCACCGTCCGCTCCCAGTACCCGTACCAAACCCTGCAAGCGGTCCCCGAGAACGCCACGCTCCCGGCGTTCTCGCTGTGGGCGGCGTACGTTCCCCAGGATGCCGAGCAGCGCGTCAACCACACCTTCGGGCTGCTTTCGATCGCAAAACCGTCCATCCCGGGGGCCCTTCATCTCGCATGGCCGTTGATCCGGCGGTTCACCGAAAGGGTCTTCGCCGAGGACCGGATGGCCGTCGAGGCGGAACAGCGCGCTTGGGACGAGCAGGGTGCGGACTGGAACCAAGAGGTGTTCCCGCTGATCCTCCACCTCCGCGACATGCTGCGATCCAACGGTGTCCCACTCCGTCCGACACCCGCGGCCACCCCTGGGTCGTGCGGGGGCGCCGCGGGACTCTCGTCGTCTCCCACTCAGGGCTGAGGCGCCGACGGGGACAGGACCGAGGAGTCGGCGGTGCTCGCGGAGCTTCGTGGGTCAGTCCTGCGGGGGTTGCTCCGTGACGCGCGTTCCCGGGTGCGCCAGTGCGCACAGGAAGGCGATGGCCAGCGCGATCGCCATGCCGTAGAAGACCCACTGGTTGGCCTCGGCGAAGTCCATGCGGATCGCGTCGCCCGCGCCTTGCAAGGCCTTTGCCACCGGCCCGTCGCCGGTGGGGCCCTGGCCGTCCGGGTGGCCGGTGATCGCCTCGGCGACGTGGCCGGCCGTCGCTTCGGCCTCGGCCGGCGGCAGGCCGCGTTCCTGGAGGGTCGAGGTGATCCGGTCCGTGGAGACGTGGGTGAGGACGGTGCCGAAGACGGCCATGCCGACGGCGGCCGCGTAGTTGCGGACCGTCTGCGTGATCCCGGTGACCTCGCCGTACGAGGCGCCGATGGAGCGGTTGACGGCGTCGGTGGAGGCGGGGGCCAGCAGGAATCCGATGCCGGCGCCCGAAATGGCCGCGTACGGCCACTGGTCGTGCATCGACAGGTCGGTCAGCTTCTGGGCCCAGAGAAAGAAGCCGACCGCCCCGAGCGCGCAGCCGATCTTCATGGCCGGGCGGGCGCCCCGCTTGTCGAGAATCTTGCCGCCCCACTGGGAGGCGAGACCGAAGCCGAGGAAGAAGTACAGCAGGAACAGCGCGGCCTGGTTGGGCGAGGCGCTCAGTGAGACCTGGGCGTACACGGACGCGAAGAAGAACACCGGGACGAAGGCGAGCATCGCGAAGAACAGCACGAGGCTGTCGACCGTGAAGGCCCGGTCCCGGAAGACGTCGAGATTGACCAGCGGGTGCGCGGTGCGCCGCTCGTAACCGATGCACAGCACCAGAATCACGAGACCGCCGACGATGCAGGCCCAGGTCGTGACACTGCTCCAGCCCCAGGCCGACGCCTGCTGGAAGCCCAGCACGCTCAGCCCCATGCCGGTGGCGACGAGCACGGCACCGACGACGTCCAGCCGCTCCGGACGGCGCTTCTCGGGGATCCGGGCCAGCACGGTGAGCACGATCGCGACGACGGCGACCGGCACGTTGACCCAGAAGATCGCCCGCCAGGTCCATTGGGTCAGCCAGCCGCCCAGCAGAGGACCGATGGCGGTCAGGGCGCCCGACAGCCCGAAGAACAGGGCGAGGGCCCGGCCGCGCCGGTCGACCGGGAAGACGGCGACGACGACGGCCAGCGCGGCGGGGAACATCAGGGCGGCGCCGAGACCTTGGGTGGCGCGGAAGATGATCAGCCATGTCTGTGCGAAGTCGCCGGCGGGCGCGCAGCCGCACAGCACGGACGAGACGACGAAGAGCAGGGTGCCCAGCAGCATGATCCGACGGTGCCCGAAGAGATCGGAGAGCCGTCCGCCGAGGGCGAAGAAGGCAGCGAGGGCGAGCAGGTAGGCGTTGACCACCCATTGCATGCCGGAGGCCGACAGGCCGAGCTCGTCGGTGATGCTCGGGGCGGCGATGGACACGATGGTCTGGTCGATGAACGTCATCGAGACCGCGAAGAGCATGGCCGCGAGGGCGAGCTTCTGGCGGGGCGCCTGCGCGGTCGCGGCGCCGGACGGCCCGGACGGCGTGGAAGTACCAACCATGTAGGGATGATCTCCCCGCACCGCCGCACGTGCATGCCGGGCGACGCCGCGCCGGGACCGTGGGCGGGGCTGCCCGGCATGACGGTCCGTGCTCTCCCCGCTCCCGACGCGCCGCTTGCGACTCTCTCCCCCGCTGCCCCGTGTCGCGTCGGAGGCCGGTGCCGGAAGGCGGCGTAGGAGGGCGCGCCTCGGCGCCCCTGTGATCGCGCGAGGGCGGGTCCTTGCCGAGGCCGTAAAGCGGTGGACAGCCCTGCGGCGCTGAGCGATCATCTCCGCGATGAACAGCGAACCCCCCTCCACCCCCAAACGCGTCCGCTTCGTCGAGCTCAGCGCAAAGGCGCTGAGGGCGCTTGCCGACGGTGACCTCGCCGGCGGCAGCGCCGAGGCCGGGGTCGACCTCGACGAACACTTCGTCGGCGAGCGAGCCCGCTGGATCTTCGGCTATCGCGCCGACCAGCTCGCCGGGAACCCGTCCGTCGCGCCCTGGATCACGCGGGCCGCGGTGTCCGAACCGGACGGGACCGTCGTCGGCGACGCCGGGTTCCACGGGCCGCCGGACGAGGCGGGCGTGGTCGAGGTCGGCTACACCGTCGTGCCCAAGTACCGTCGCCAGGGCTACGCCCGCGCCATGCTGGCGGCGCTGCTCGTCAGGGCCGCCGCCGACCCCGATGTCAGGACCGTGCGGGCCACGATCAGGTCCGACAACGACGCCTCCCTGGCCACCATCGCCGGCTTCGGTTTCACACGCGTCGGCGAGCGGGGCAACGAGCACGACGGACTCGACATCGTCTTCGAGGTCCCGGCAGACGCGATCCAGGCCGGGTAGCTCCACGACCTCCGGCGCAATGGTGATCGCGCCGGGCCACGCCGCATGTGGAGCCGGGCGGCGGCCATGGGATTCGACGAACAGGCCGTCACGGGGCGAGGCGACCGTGCTCGTCGCGGCTGTTGACCGTACGGCTGTGGCCGACGAGGAAATCTGTTTGTCCCACCGTGTCGCAGGGGTGAAGCTCGCCCCATGACCACAGGTTTCATCGTGCGCCCCGCCCGGCCCGCCGACGCCCGGGCCTTGGCCGAACTGCGTTGGACGTTCAAGCAGGAGGACCACGAAGGGCAAGCGCCGACTCCCGCTCGGCCTCCGCACGAGGCCGAGCAATGGATCCGCGACCGTCTCGACGATGGCCGCTGGCTGGCCTGGGTGGCCGAGAGCGGAGGCGAGATCTTCGGTCACGTCTTCCTGTGTCCGGTGGAGCGGATGCCGGAGCCCTACGGCGACGACAATCCGCTCGGCTACGTCACGAACTTCTTCGTCCTGCCGTCGCAACGCAACAAGGGAGCAGGCTCGGCGCTCCTCGAAGCGTTGAAGCGGCATTCACGCGGCACCGGTTTCGAGGGTTTGATCGTCTGGCCGTCCGAGCGCAGCACCCCGCTCTATCGGCGCTCCGGATTCCATCCTCCGGAGGAACTGCTGGAACTGCTGCTCGGCACATGATGAGTTCCACGTCCGGATCGGCGTTCAGGGCACCAGCTCCGCCATCGTGGCAAGCGGTAGCGACGGGTTGGCGGCCGCGGCTTCGACGACCTGCCACTCCGTGTCCGTGAGCAACTCGGCGATGACCTGCGGTGGGAGGGCCGGATGGCCGGCGGCGACGGGCCTTGCCTGTCTGTCCGTCAGACAGGCGAGCAGTGCCGGGGCGGTCGCGTGGCGCTGCCGTGCCACCTCCCGAAACGCCTTCCGCACCGGTGGTTCGTGACGTGTCAGATCCTCCAGCAGCGCCGGGGACGCGTCCGGGTTGGTCGCGACCCGGGCGATGACCCGAACTCCGTGCCGGTCGACCATGGCGCGCAACTGGGCCTCGGAGAGACCCGGGTGCCCGGCGATGGACTTGACCACCTTCGCGTCGGGGTCGACGGCCAGCGCGTCGCGAATCTCCGGCGGCAGATCGCGTCGTTGGGCCACGAACATCCGGACGGCCGGGTTCGGCGACGCGGCCAACTCCTCGACCTCGGCGGGCGAGGCCGCGGCGATCCGCGGCAGCAGTGTGGGGCCGATCTTGGTCGTGGCGGTGAGGTCGGTGAGCACGTCGAGGGGCACGTGTGGGTTGTGCGCGAGCTTGCGCTGCACGTCGTGGCCCCGGTCGGCGGCCAGTACACGGATGAGGGCGTCGTCGATCGCGGAGTTCTCGGCCAGGTCGGCTCGGACACCGGGGTGATCATCCGCGGCGAGCCGTTCGTACGCCTCCGAGGGCAGGTCAGGGCAGACAGCGAGAACTCCGCGGAGGAGCGGGGATGGATGGTCGGCGAAGCCGACGACGGCGTCGGCGGGTGTGGCCCGGTTCCGTAGTGCCGCCTGCCGTATGTCATGGACGGTGGACTCGTGGGACCCGTCGCAGGACGCGCCCGGCAGCAGATCACAGTCGAGTCGGGGGCATTCCGGATGATGCACGTACGGAGTCTCTTCACGGTCGCAGACCAGACACCGCTCCGCGGGAGGCAACCCCTCGCCGGTGATCAGCGCCGCCAGCACGGCCGGGGGCGTCGCCTCGTTGGCCGCCACGGCGCGGCGGACCTCGGCATGCGGGTGGCTCGCAAGCCTGACGGCGACTTCCGGCGTGGTCCACAGAGCGAGCTCCGCCACGACACGTACGTCGGTGTCCGAGGCGAGCGTCTCCGCCACGTCGAGCGGGAGGCCGGGGCAGGCAGCCAGCCGCTCCCGACGCTGGACCACCGGATCCGTGGCGAGACGGCGCGCCCATCCCGGGCGACCGGCACCCTCATGGAGCAGGGCGAGGGCGGCCTGCGGCTGCGCTGCGGGATCGATGTCCGCGGCGGTCAGCTTGTGCTCGCAGGCGAGTTGCCCCGCGCTCTCCTCGACACCCGACACCAACGCGACCGCCTGCGCATGGCTGAGGTCCTCGCGACCGGCCAGCGCTGAGGCGATGTCATGGTCGGTGTGGGCGAGCGCGATGAGCCGGTCGACCAGCTCGGACGGGAGTGCGGGGTTGGCGGCGAGCCCGCACAGAACATGGTTCACAGAGGGCATCCTGCCTGGCAGACGACCGAGTGGCTCGCGAATTTCGACGCGGGCGAGGCGCCGTGCGGTGGGTTCCGGCGCCACCTCACAAGCCCTCCCGCGCGTCGCCGTCCTCAGGGGTGCGGTGACTCCGTGTGCTCCAGAGCCTGCCGGGCGGCCAGGTAGCCCGCGATTCTGAACGCGAGGTCGTGGGAGCCGAACTCCTCTGCCCGGGCCCGGCGCAGCACCGCATGAGCGGCGGTCACGACTCCGTGCTCGGGCCGGCTCAGCTGCTCCTCGATCCCCTCGGCGATCGCCGCGAAGAAGCCGGGAAGATCGCCCCGGGGCTCGTACTCCACCGTCAGCCCTTCGGCCACCTCGAAGGAGAAGCCCTCCGCCGCGGGCTCGAAGTCCACCTCGATCTCTGCGAAGTGCGGCGCGCAGTTCTGTCGTTGATGCAGGATCCGCACGCCACGAATCGGGTACGGCGGGAACCGGCGCGGCGCTGACGTCACGCCGGAACAGTACCTCTCCCGCTCGGCGCCGCCCCCTCAGCAGAGGAGGGAGCGGCCGGTGGGTGCCAGTCGGAGCACCTGGGGGGCTGATGTCTGCTCGTGCTCGATACCCGGCAGGATCTCGTCCCGCGCGAGGGGATGGATCCGGAGTTCGGCAACGTGTCGGCGATGAGCCTCCTCGTCCGGGTACGAGGTGATGACCACGGTGACGTTCTCTCCCGTACGGACCGGCAGTCTGGTGAAGGTGTTGTACTCCGTCTCCGTGGTCAGGACGGCGAGCGGCGCCGGTCCCGTCTTCTGCAGGACGGGAAGGAGGCCGTCCCTGATCAGTGCGGTGCCGTCGGGCCGTCCGGGCGGGAAGGACCACACGGTGGCGGACACGAACCGGTCCGGTGCGGGAGCACCCACACGTGGCCGCTCCGCCGGGGAGACGGGGAGACGGTTCGTGGCGGGCAGGGGACGCAGCAGCAGCACGTCGTCGGAGTCGATCATGGTGGCGTTGGCCTGGGGTCCGTGCTCGGCCCAGACGGGGCCGCCGTAGAAGGCCGTCAGTGCGCGGTGACGTACCGCCATGTCCTGGAATCCGCGCAGCCAGACGAAGCGGTCCGGATCGTCGAGGTCCCGGAACTGGCCGAGCACGATCATCCCCGTCTCTTCCTGGGGCTCGACGAACTCTCGGTCGAAGAGTTCGATGAGCTCGTCGAGCCGACGGGGACGCAGGGTGTACTGACGAAGCTCGATCACCGCGGGGTGGCCTGCGGGGTCGGTGGAGGGCACGACGGGCTCCTGTTCGATGGTTCGTCCCGGATGCGGTTCCCGGCTCGTTCGCTCGGAGCCTGGGCGCGGATCGACGGTATGCAAGCCGTGTGCCAGGGGCTGTCAGTGTTTCCGAGGAGAATGCGTCCATGTCTGCCGGTCGATTGCTGTCGCTGCTGCTGTTGCTGCAATCCCGAGGCCGCATATCCGCACGCGGCATCGCCGACGAGCTGGGGGTGTCGGTGCGGACCGCCTACCGCGACGTGGAGCGTCTGCAGACCGCCGGGGTCCCGGTCTACGCGGAGCCCGGCCGCAGCGGCGGCTACCAGCTGCTCGACGGCTACCGCACACGCCTCACGGGGATGAGCGAGGGCGAGGCGCGGGCGCTGCTGTTCGCCGGACTGCCCGGGCCCGCCGCCGATCTGGGCTTCGCGGCGGAGGTGACGGCGGCACGGTTGAAGCTGCTGGCCGCGCTCCCGACGGGACTGCGCGAGGAGGCGGCGCGGACCGCGGCGGTGTTCCACCTGGACGCACCCGGCTGGTATCGGGAGCCCGAGGAGACGCCTCATCTGCCCCTGTTCGTCGACGCGGTGCTCACCGGACGTGCGGTGGACGTGTGCTACCGCCGCTGGCGCGTACCGCAGGAGGTGAATCGGCGCCTTCGCCCCTACGGCCTGGTACTCAAGTCCGGTGTCTGGTACGTCGTGGCCGCCACGAAGAGCCGGATCGCGACCTATCGGGTCACTCAGGTCCTCGACGCCGTGCTCAGCGACGAGCGGTTCGAACGGCCGCAGGGATTCGACCTGGGCGCCTACTGGTCCTCGTATCTCGAAGACTTCCAGAGCCGCCGCTACACCGGCACGGCCACGATCCGGCTGTCCCCGCGCGGGTTGCGGCGCCTGCCGGACAACGTCCCGCCGGAGGTGGCACGCGCCGTCGAGTCCACCGCGACCGCCGTCGGTGACGAAGGGTGGGTCGAGGCCGTCATCCCGACGGAGAGCGTCGATCACGCCTGCGGCGAACTGCTGCGGCTCGGCGTCGACGTCGAGGTCGTCGCACCGCCCGAACTGCGCCAGGCCATCGCCACCACCGTGGACGTACTCGCCCGGTCCTACGGACAGCGCTGACGTCTGGACGCGCATCCGGGGGCGTGGCGGCGCGGACTGCTCGACCAATCGACCAGGGCGCCGCTGTGGCGGGCGGGGGCTCTCCGGCCGATGGCTAGGGCAGAGTGCCGCCGGCATTGCGGATCAACTGCCGGAGCACCTTGAGAGTGGTGACGTAGTCGACGTCGTCGATGCCCTGGTGGAGGCGGCCGCGGATCGCCGGGGCATGCCGCCTGACGTCGGCCCGAGCCTCGTCCCCTGCCTCGGTGATCCACAGCCGTCCCCTGTCGTCCTGCGTGAGCCAGCCGCGCTCAACGAGGATCTCGGCCTCGGCCTTGAGGTCGTCTTCGGGCCTGATGTAGGTGCTCATGGCCTGCCGGAGCTCGGGGATCGTCATGCCGTGGCCGTCGGGCGAGATGTCATCCTTCGACAGATTGCGCAGCAGCCAGAACTGAGGCTGAGTGACGCCGAGTTCGGCCAGCTCGGCTCGGGTGGACGCGATGAGGGCTTCGTAGGCCAGTCCGGTCCAGTACGCGGCCGGCTGCGCGGCGAGGGCGGCGTCAGTACGACCCGAGTCGGTGTCGGTGCCGGTGTCGGAGAGGTGTTGCGTCGTCATGTGCGGTGCTCCCTATCGAAGGAATCCCTTGGCTTGAGCACCGTAGAATCTGAAGTTTGGTTGAGGTCAAGAGTCGACGGGAGCCTGCGGCGGCACTCGGGAGAAAGGTGCGGTCTGTGCCCCGGTGGGTGATTGACTACGCCGCATGAACAAGGCGCAAGCATTCCCTGCGTGCATGGCGGCCGGGCCGTCGGGGCGTTCCGGTCGGGTTGTCGGCCGGTACTCCTTCGACCGGCAGGGGGACCTGTCGTGACCGGCGGCGGTACGCCGTCGGAGCCGGGGCCCGTCCCGGCGGACCGGATTGCACCTCCGATCGACCCCGAACTGCGTGTGGTGCTGGCCGGTTTCGGGGACGAGGCGAGGGAGCCGTTCACCCCGGAGAACCTCGCTGCCCGGCAGGAACTGGATGCGGCCGTCCGGCCCAGGCCGACGGTCGATGATCTCCGGGCCGGCGGCCGCTTCGAGGTGGATGAGCTACGGGTGCCGGGACCCTCGGGCGAGCGGGACGTCACGCTCGTGAGTGCACGGCCCGCCGGGGTCTCCGGGCCGCTGCCGCTGCTGTACTACATGCACGGCGGCGGAATGATCATGGGCAATGCCGAGTCCGTGCTGCCACAGCTCCTTCACGAATGGGCCGCCACCATGGAGTTGGCCGTCGTCTCCGTCGAGTACGGGCTGGCACCGCAGGTGCAGTACCCCGGACCTGTGGAGGACTGCTACGCCGGACTCACCTGGGTGGCCGCACACGCGGCGGAACTGGGCATCGACGCGGACCGCATCGTCATCGGAGGGAAGAGCGCCGGCGGTGGACTCGCCGCCGCGCTCGCGCTGCTGACCCGTGACCGAGGCGGTCCCACACCGATCGGGCAGCTGCTTCTGTGCCCCATGCTCGACGACCGTAACGACACGTTCTCCAGTCACCAGATGGCCGGCGTCGACACCTGGGACCGGACATCCAACGCGACCGCCTGGCGGGCACTGCTGGGCGACCGGTGCGGTGCGGCGGACCTGCCGCCCTACGCGGCTCCTGCCCGCGCCACGGATCTGTCGGGACTCCCGCCGGCCTACATCGACGTCGGGTCGGCGGAGACGTTCAGGGACGAGGACGTCGCGTACGCCAATGCCCTCTGGCAGGCCGGCGGCCAGGCCGAACTGCATGTGTGGCCCGGGGGCTTCCATGGCTTCGACACCTTCGCGCCGGAGGCGGCTCTCAGCGAGGACGCCCGCGCCGCCCGCACACGCTGGCTTCGACGGATCCTCACGCAGTCCGGAGTGAACGGCGAGCCCGGCCGCTGACCACCGTTCGACGGCGGGGGAACCTTCCGGTCCCCTGTCGTCCGTGCCTCGCAGTCGCCTGGGCCCGCGGTGGTGGCTCACCTGAATGGAACGCGCGTCGGGTCCGGCCTCGGACAACGGCCGACGGCAGCCTGGCTGTCATGCGGGACAACGGCGTGATCAGCGAGGCGCGGGCCGGTGCGGCAGGCCGAGCACGGCGGAGCCGGCCAGTGGGCTCGGTCGCCGGCAACCCGCTGCCATGGCTCGCCTGCGTCTCCGCCGCCCTGACACTCGTCCATCTCGCCCTGATCGCGCCGGGTCTCGGGCTCGGCTGGGACGAGACGGTGTACGTCAGCCAGGTGAGCGGGGAGGCACCTGCGGCGTTCTTCAGCGCGCCGCGCGCCCGGGGCATCACCTACCTCGTCGCCCCGCTCGCCGCGCTGACGACCTCCGTCGCGGCGCTGCGCGTGTACATGGCCGTGCTTGCGGGCGGCGGGCTGTTCCTCGCGCTGTGGGTGTGGCGTCGACTGCTGCCCGCGCCCGTTCTCGGGGGCGCGGGCGGCCTGTTCGCCGGCCTGTGGGTGACCCTGCTCTACGCCTCGCAGGCGATGCCCAACCTCTGGGTCGCCTACGGAGCGCTCGCCGCGGTGGGCTGTTTCCTGAGGGCCGTGCGGGACCCGAACGACTGCTGGGCGCCGACCGGCATGGCCGCCGGGGTGGCGTTCGCCGCGCTGATGCGGCCCACCGACGCCGTGTGGCTCGCCCTGCCGCTCGCGATCGCCGCCGTGGCGATGCGCACCAGGCGGCGGCTGCTGGTGGTCGCACTGGGCGCGGGTCTCGCCGTCGGATGCGCCGAATGGATCGTGGAGGCGTACGTCTCGTACGGCGGTCTCGCAGCCCGGCTGCACCGGGCGGGCGAGATCCAGGGCCGACTCGGCTGGTACTTCTCCGTCGACGATCATGTGCGTGCTCTGGCCGGGCGGTTGCTGTGCCGCCCGTGTGACGTGCCCTGGCGGCATCCCGTGGCCACCCTGTGGTTCCTCGTCCTGCCGCTGCTCGTCGCGGTGGGTGTCCGGGCCGCCCTCCGCGCGCGTCGCCACCGTACGGAGCTGGTGGTCGCGACCGTGGTCGGTACGGCGCTCGCCGCCCCCTATCTGTTCGCCGTCGGATACGCGGCACCGCGCTTCCTGCTGCCCGCCTACGCGCTCCTCGCGCTGCCCGTCGCGTACGGACTGGTCCGCGTGTGTCGGCCTCGGCCGCGCGGGCGCCGGATCGTGGTCGGGTTCGTGGTCCTGGCCCTGACCGCGCACACGGCGATCCAGTACAGGGTGGCCGACAGCACGGCCGACCGGGTGCGCCGCGACACCGCCGACCTGGGGCGCGTCGCCGCCGAACTGAACGCCCTGGGCGTGCGGCCGCCGTGTGTGGTCAGCGGTGTGGAGGCCGTCCGCATCGCGTTCCGCGCCGGATGCGCCTCCCGCCGGCCCGATGGCCACGACGAGAGCATCACGCCGGCCCGACTCGCCGCCACCGCCCTCCACCAGCCGGTCGCGATCGTGGTGTGGGACGGGGGCCGGCCCCCGGCGTATCCGGCGGCCTGGCCCGTCCATCCCCTGCCCAGCCTGGGTGATTGGACGGGCCTGCGCGCCTATGTCTCGGGCGTTCGTCCGCCCGGAGGGGGCCGCTGAGCGTGCGGGACGGCCGGCGGCCCCGGACATCCGTCGGAGTCCGGGGCCGCTCCCCTCCGTCGCCGTCAGCCCATGCCGTTCCCGTCGCCCCCTTCCTCGACGCCACCGTTGCCGTCGCCGCCTTCCTCGACACCGCCGCCGTCGCCGTCGCCGCCGTCACCCTCGCCGATGCCACCGTCACCGGCACCACCCGCGCCGATCTGGGCACCCACGGCGGCCAGGGCGGTGGTCACCGGCTGGAAGAACGTCTCGCCGCCCGAGGTGCAGTCGCCGCTGCCGCCCGAGGTGAGGCCGACGGCGTTCCCGTCCCGGGTGAACAGGGCGCCACCGCTGTCGCCGGGCTCCGCGCAGACATCGGTCTGGATGAGTCCCGAGACCGTGCCCTCGGGGTAGTTCACGGTCGCGTTGAGGCCGGTCACCTGGCCGCCCCGCAGACCGGTCGTGCTGCCCATGCGGAACACCTCCTGGCCGACCGCCGCATCGGCCGCCTGCCCGATCTCGACGATCTGACCGTCGCCGATGTCCACGGCGCTCGGGGCCTGGGTGTTCGGGTCGTCGTACGTCACGAGTGCGAAGTCGCCCTCGCCGGGGAAGACGGCTTCCTGCACGGTGCCGATCGGATCGCCGTTCTGTTCCTCCGACCACTGCTCGACGGCGACGCCGCAGTGTCCCGCCGTGAGGAAGCCGGGCTGACCGTCCTGGGTGGTGACGTTGAAGCCGAGCGAGCAGCGCGAGCCGCCGCCGAAGATGGCGTCACCGCCCTCGAGGAAGGGCTTGAACTCGCCCTTGGACTTCTGGATCCGCGCGACACCGTCGCCCAAGGCGCGTACCGCGCCCTCGACCTTGTCCCAACGCTCGCCGGTGACGGTGCGGTCGGCGGTGACGATGACCTGGTTCGTCCTCGGGTCGATGGCCCACGCGGTGCCGGGAACCGACGCCTTGTCGCCCAGCGAGTCCATCGCGGAGACGAGTGCCGAGCGGCTGTTCTGCACGCTGCGTGCGACGGCGCCGGCCCTGGTGACCTCGACGTTCACGTTGTTGTCGTCGCCCACGACGTTCACGACGAGCTGCTGCTTGCCGGCGTCGTAGTACGCGCCGCCGTAGGAGTCGCCGAGCTGCTTGCCCAGCTGCTGCAGGAGTTGTGCGGCCGATGCGGCGCTCATCTTTCTCGGCGAGCCCGACTGCTCCCCCGCACCGTCCTGCGAGGCATTGGCCTGCGGCAGCAGGATCGCCGCCGCGACGATTCCCACCGCCCCTGCCCCCGCGAGAACGGCCTTCCGCTTGGGTATTCGCCTGTGACTCAACTCTTCGCCTCCTGTGTGGGGGTACGGACTGCGATCGCCGCGAGGGCGACCGGGGGGACGCGTCCGGCCTTTCATACGGGGGCGGGAGGAGATCTGTTCATCGCCTCCGCAAAGAAGTGAGAAAGAGACGAGCCGGTGCGGCACTTCCCGACGGGGTACGTTCCTCTCATGTGCCACTACGCCGAGCACCCCTACAAGCTGCACTACGCGTGCGTTCCCTGCCGCGTCGCGTTCAAGCGGCACCCCGGGGCCGACGGGCACCGATGCCCTCGATGCTCCGAGCCCATGCTCTGCGCCGGCCACGACTTCGCGGCCCCACGGCGTCGAGACACCAAGGCATGGAGTGTGGTGGCCGTCGTGCTGAACGCGGGGCTGCGCTATGAGGGGCGCGAATCCTGCGGCTGCGGCAAGGAACCCAAGTTCCGCCCCCGTACCCGCGCCCAACTGCGAGCACGCCGAATCGCGGCAGCCCGAACCGGCACTCCACTGGCCGACATGCTCGGCCGCACGGATCCAGAAGTCTCGTCGTAGGGTCTGCGGCTGTACTGCCGGTGTCCGACCGTGACTCAGCGGCTTCCCGTGCGCCGAGTCCGCGGGCCACTCACTCGTGGTCGACCGCTCTCTGGGCGAGCCGGGCGTGTCGGCAGGGTCCGGTGAACACGCGGCCGAGTTGGTCGTCCAGCGCGGCGAGCGTCGCCGTTCCCGGTGTGCCGTCCGGGTCGACGTGGGTGTGCAGGGCGAGGCCTTCCGTGTACGCGACGATCCGCCGGGCCTGGTCGTCCGCGTCGACGCCCTGGACGACCTCGCCGCATGCCATGCCGTTCACGACGGCCTGGGCGACGCGTGAACGGATGCCCGCGAGCGTCTCTCGCTGGACGGCGGCGAGGCGGGCGTCGTGTGCGGCCTGCCCGGCGAAGGCGAGTCGGACCAGGAACTCGGCGCGGCGGGCGTCGTCGAGCGGAATCAGCTCGGCCAACGCCTGCCGAAGCATCTCGGCGATGGTGCGCCCCTCGCCCTCACCCCGGGCCACCAGTTCGTCCACTCGTGCGGTGAAGGACCCGTTGACCCTGGCGAACGTGGCCGACAACATCTCGTCCTTCGCCGTGAAGTAGTGCTGCACCAGGCCCACGGACATGCCCGCCTCCGCGGCGGTCCGCGCGACGGTCACGGCGGCGAGGCCGTCCCGCACGATCAGGCGTTGGACGGCATCGGTGATCTGCCCGTGGCGGGCGTCATGGTCGGCGGTTCTCGGCACGAGAGGACGGTACCGCGTGCTATAACCGTACGCCTATATTGTTATCGGAAGGGAGCCTCCGATGATCCGACGACGCTCAACCCGCCTGTTAGGTCTGGCACTTGCTCTTGCCTTTCTGCTGCCGCCCGGCATGGCCAGCGCAGGCCGGGCCGCCGAAGCACAGTCGGCCGGACGCCACCGCGACCCCGCGCTGCAGGCCCTGGTCGACAAGGTCGTGGACGACCCGAACCCCAACCCGGGAGCGTTCCTGCTCGCCCGCGACGGCCTGACCGACCGCTTCGGCGCGGCCGGCGTGGCCGACAGGGCCACCCGCATGCCGATGGCACCGGAGCTGAAGTTCCGCGCCGGGAGCGTGACCAAGACCTTCACCGCGACGGTCGTCCTGCAACTCGTCGCCGAGCAGCGGTTACGACTCGACGACACCGTGCAGAGCCTGCTGCCCGACCAGGTCCGCACGGACAACGCACTGTCCAGCGCGCCCATCACCGTCCGCCAACTGCTCAACCACACGAGCGGGCTGTACGACTACATCGACGGGCTGCTTCCGCACTTCCGCAGCCTCGACCAGTACTGGCCCCGCGAGCAGCTGATCGGCATCGGGCTTGCCCAACCCCGGTACTTCCCGACTCCCGGCACCCGGTTCCGTTACTCCAACACCAACTACCTGCTGCTCGACCTGATCGTCGAACGGATCACCGACCGCGATCTGCGCACCAACCTCGAACGCCGCCTCTTCGAGCCTCTCGGGCTGCGGGACACCTCGTACCCGCTGGCGCGGACGACCATCGGCGGAGCTCACGTCCACGGCTACGCGGACGTCTCGTTCCTGCTGCCGAACGCGCCGGACGCCACGCGATTCGACGTCACCGGGGTCAGCCCGTCCGAGGCCGGCGCCTCGGGCGCTCTCGTGACCACCGCGGCCGACGTCACACGCTTCTACCGGGCCCTGCTGCAAGGCCGTCTGCTGCCTGAGCCCCTCCTCCGCACCATGCTCACCGACACCGTCCCCGCGACCGGAAGCGCCCCACCGGTCGTCGCCTACGGCTTGGGCATGTACGTCTACGCCACCGAATGCGGCCTCGCGTACGGCCACGGCGGCACCGCACCCGGGTTCCAGACCTTCGCCCTCAACACCCGCGACGGTCACCACCAACTCGTCGCCCACACCAACTGGAACTCGCTCGTCGATTCGGGAATCGACAAGGACTTCTGGGCTGCCTTCCAGCAGGGGTACTGCAGCGATCCACGATGACCGGACGCCCGCGGGCGTGGCTGGCGGTCCGGCCTTCCGGAGGGCTGGGCTCCAGGCGGGGGAACGGCGGCCCCTCTGTGGCGCCGGCCCCGCGCCGAGAGTTCTCGGATGGCTGCCAGGTGATCCTTTTCGGATGAACCTGGAGCGAACCCCGCTTAGGACGGGGCGCGGCGCGGGTAGTCCGGAACGTCGGAGGACACCATCCGCACCCCTGATCACGAGGCAGGCACCATGTCCCAGGGCACAGCCCGAGGAACGGAGAGCGACGAGTCGCCTCGCGTCACCGAGGAGGTGCGACGGCTCCTCCCCCTTCGTCGTGCGTTCGGCGGGGTCCGGACCGGGCCGGGATCGCGACCCGTCCAGCGGTTCCGCGACTGCACGCACCTGTGCGACCGGCAGCGGGATCGATCGCCGGGGCGAGCGGCGCACGACAGGCCGGTGCCGCCGCGCTCGTGCGATCCGGAGAAGGGCCGTCCGTGACGCTCGACGACCCCATGCCCGCCGACCTGCAGCAATGGGTCACCCGTCGTCTGCCCGGCCCTGCGCATGCCATGGACGTTCTCGACGTCTCCTGGCCGCGCGGCGACTCCAGGGTCTGGCGCGTGGCGTCCGGCTCGGAAACGGCCTACGTGAAGTTGAGCCCGACCCCGGAGGACTTCGCGCGCGAGGTGCGTGGCTACCGACATGCGGCCCACTGCCTCGCCCCCGGTGAGGCCCCTCGTCTCCTGGCCTCGGATCTCGCTCTGCGGGCCGTCATGACCTCGCCGCTGCCGGGCCACGTGGTCCGTGGGTTCCCCCTCACGGCCGATACCGAATCCCGCGTACACGAGCTCGCCGGCCGGCTGCTCAGACGATGGCACGACCACCCCGTCCCGGCCGCCCCCGGCGTACGCGATGCCATCATGACGTCGGTCGCCCAGAAGGCGGATGAGGCGACAGCCTGTCTGGCGCGCACCTCCGGGTACCTCACCGACGCCCAGCGTGACCTGGTCGGGCAAGTGGGCCGAGAGCTGCCTCGGCTGGCCGCGGATCTCCCGCTGGTCTTCCGGCACGGCGACTACTCGACGCGCAACTGGCTCTGGGATCAGAAGCGTGGCACCCACAGTCTGATCGACTTCGAGAAGTCCGACCACGGGATCGCCGTCGAGGACTTCGTATGGCTGTGCTGCGGGGCCTGGCCCACGAATGCGGATCTCAAGCCCACTTTCCTCGACGGCTACGGCCGCGGGTTGTCCGACGCCGAACAGCGGGCCCTGCCCCTTTTCACCGCGCGCCTCGGCGCTTCCTACGTCGATGCGGGGGTCACGCAGCAGGAGCCGAAACTCATCTTTCGCGGCCGGATGATCCTCACGCGCATGGTGCACGCCTATGCCTGACCATCCCTCACCTCATGCCGGCCCCGGCGCCCACGTCCCCGTCGGCACGGCCCCCGCAGGCAGGATCAGGGCTCGGGCGAGGGCGTCGGTGACACGGTCGGCGTGGGCGGGCAGGTGACTGGCGGTCCAGGCCCCAGCGAGGTTCAGGAACTCGGTCAGATCGCGTTCGGCCCCTGCGAGCAGCGGGCGCAGCTCGGCGACCGGGAGCTCGATCCGCGGACTGTCGTCCGCATCGGCGTCGACGGTCAGACGGATGGTGTCGCCCAGCCGTTCGGCGATCGGTGAGGGGTCGTGCCCGAATCCGGCCCAGCCGCCGTCGATGACCTCGAACCAGTCCTGGCGCTCGTCCAGTCCGTTGCAGCATCCCGGCGACAGGGTTGTGCCGGTGGCCGTGTCCGTGACCTGGAGTCCGCCCGACGCGAAGAGCGGGTCCATGGTGAGCAGGCCGTGCAGGAAGCCGCCCAGCGGGTCGGCCGGGCGCGGCGGGTGGTGGTCGTCATCGGGGTCGACGTTGTTGCCGGCAGCGAGGGCCATCACCGCGGCGCCGACCTCGGCGGGGCCGAGTTGTCCGCCGAGGGGAAGGAAGCCGTACGGCTCCACCGCGGCGACCGGCCACAGATCGAACCCCTCGGGGACGCACATCTCGAGAACGGGCCGCATGACGATCATCCAGGGATGATGCGGCACGAACACCCGGTGTCGCACACGAATTCCCTGGGCCGACGGTCTCGTCGGGCCACCCCGACATCTCAGGCCACCTCGGACGCCCACGAGGTGGGGCGCCCTTTCCGGTCACCTCGACTCGGCCGTCCACGTGTCGACCAGTCCCGCCCGGGTCTTCGGGACGACGGACTCGGGCGGCTGCGGCAGTCCGACCGTCACCGGAGGCGACTTGTCCTCCTGCACGGCCGCCACCGCGAACCCCAGCGCGCCACCCGCCACGAACGCCGCCGCGGCCATGCCCCATACCTGCCTGCGTGTCATCCTGCTCCTCCCGCGAGCCCGCACCCACCGTGCCACAGCCCGGCGACGAGCACGACGGTCCGGGACGGCATCAGATCTCCGGGAAGTCCGGTGCGATTCCGAGGGTGGGGGCGATCGTTCGCCAGATCGTCGATCTGGCCGTGGCGAGATCGACCCGGGGGTCGTCGAGCATCACGCGGATGCCCAGACCGTCGCAGAGCGCCAGGGTCAGGGTGCTGACCGAGGCGACGTCGCAGTCGGTGAACTCGCCCGAGGCGATTCCTCGTTCGACCGCTCCGCCGACCCAGGTGTGGAGTTGGTCGTAGAGGTCGACGGCGAGGTGACGGGCCGTCGTGTCGCGGCCCGCACGCACCCAGAGCTCCTGCCAGAGCTTCCAGTCCTGGCGGAGTACGGCGTCCGTCGGGAGCATGGTGCTCACGATGCGGGCCAGGACCACGGCCGCCGGGACCTCGTCGGCATCGGCGTCGAGGTCCGTCCCGGTCTGGGCGAAGGAGTGCGTCATCGCCTCGGCGAAGAGCTTCTCGCGGGTGTCGAAGTGGTAGTGCAGCAGGGCCTTCGACACTCCGGCGTGCTCGGCGACCTTGCGCATGCTGATGTTCTCGAAGCCGATGTCGGCGATCACCTCGCACGCGGCCGTGAGGATTCGCTCACGCGTCTCGAGTGCGCGCTCGGCCTTGGTCACGTTGGCTACTCCCCGTGTGGATGCTTGTGGAGCGGGTGGGCGGGCCCGGGCGGCCGGGCCCGCCGGACCATCATCCCTGCTGGTCGCCCGTTCGGGCCGGGTAGGTGTGGAAGCCCCGACCCGTCTTGCGGCCGAGCATGCCCGCGTCCACCATCCGGGCCAGCAGCGGGGGTGGCGCGTACAGCGGCTCCCGGTACTCCGCGTACATCGACCGAGCGATCGCCTGGACGGTGTCCAGACCGATCAGATCGACCAGCGCGAGCGGACCCAACGGGTGGGCGCAGCCCAGGGTCATCCCCTGGTCGATGTCCTCCGCGGACGCCGTACCGGACTCCGCCATCCGCACCGCGGCCAGCAGGTACGGCACGAGGAGCGCGTTCACGACGAACCCCGACCGGTCCTGCGCGCGGATGACCCGTTTGCCCAGGACCTCGGAGGCGAAGGCCCCTGCGCGCCGTACGGTCTCCTCCCCGGTGAGCAGGGACGGTACGAGTTCGACCAGGGGAAGCACCGGTACGGGGTTGAAGAAGTGCAGTCCGACGACCTGAGCCGGCCGCGAGGTGGATGCGGCGAGCCGGATGACCGGGATGGAGGAGGTGTTGGTCGCCAGCACGGCGTCCCTGCGTTCCACCGTCGCGTCGAGCCGGGCGAAGACCTCCAGCTTCGCCCGCTCGTCCTCGGCCACCGCCTCGACGACGAGGTCCCGGTCCGCCATCCGGTCCCACTCCGTGGTCAGCGTGATCCGGCCTGTCGCGGCGTCCCGTTCGGCCGCCGTCAGCTTTCCGGCGGCCTCGGCCCGCGCCAGGGAACGGGTGACTCGGCGCAGGCCGGCCTCCGCGGCCGGCCCGTCCGACTCCACCACCACGACGTCCCGGCCGGCGCGGGCGCAGACCTCGGCGATGCCGGAGCCCATCAGGCCGCATCCCACGATCCCGACCCGTTCGACGTCGGTCATCGGTTTCCCGTCTCCCGCGCGGCCGGCATCTGCAGAACTCCTGTGCCCCGCTTGACCAGTTCACCCGCGACGATCAGACGCTGGATCTCGGAGGTGCCTTCCCAGATACGGTCGACGCGCAGTTCGCGGTAGAGGCGCTCGACGGGGTACGAGCGGTCGTAACCGCGGCCTCCGAAGATCTGGAGGCAGCGGTCGATGACCCGCCCTGACGCCTCGCTCGCCGACAGCTTGGCGATGGCCGCCTTGGCGTGGAGCGTCTTGCGGTCGATCCGGCCCTCGTCGACCTCCCAGGCCACCTGGTGGGTGTAGGCGCGATTGACGGCGATGTCGACGGCACAGTCGGCCAGCATCCCCTGGATCAGCTGGAAGTCGGCGATACGGGAGCCGAACTGACGGCGCTCGATCGCCCAGTCGCGAGCCAGCTCCAACGCCCGCTCGGCCGCCCCGATCGTCCGGGCGGCGATCATCAGCCGTTCCTCGGAGAACCAGGAGCGGGTGATGTCGTAACCGTTGCCCACCTCCCCGAGCACGGCGTCGTCGGGGACGTGCACATCGGTGAAGGTGAACTCGGGGTGCTCGTAGACGAATGTGTGCATCCAGCGGGGCACACGGGTCATCTCGACACCAGGTGTGTCCTTGTCGACGAGGAAGAGCGTCGGGGCCCGCTCCTCCCCCGCCACGGCGAGCACGATCATGAAGTCGGCATGGTCGCCGACGGTGACGAACCACTTCTCGCCGTTGAGCACCCAGCCGCCGGTGGTCCGCGTCGCCGTGGTCCGAAGGCTCTGCGGGTCGGAGCCGGCCTCTCGCTCGCTCACGGCGTAGCAGTCGCGGCGCTGCCCCCGGATCACGGGCACGAGGTAGCGCTCGCGCTGCTCGGGCGTGCAGAAGGAAAGGGCGTTGGCCGGGCGCCACACCATGTCCCACAGGGCGCCGGTGAGCCGGCCCAGCTCCTCCTGCACCGTGACCTGCTCCAGGATGGTGAGGCCCGCGCCGCCCCACTCCGCCGGCATGTTCACCGCCTGCAGACCGCTCTCGAGGACGGCGTCGCGGATCTCGGTGTGGGCCCGCGGGGGCAGACCGTTGTTCTCCTCACAGTCGAGCTCGTACTTCGTGATGAAGTCGGTCAGGGCACGCGCCGAGGCCTTGAGCTCTTCCTGGCGGGCGGTGAGACGGAAGTCCATGTGCTGTCTGTCCTCTGGGTCGGGGTGAAGGTGGGTCTTCAAGGGACGGCGGTCGTCAGGAGCCGGGCAGGGCGAGTGCCCGAGTGCCGCGCTTGATCAGCTCGTTGGCGATGATCAGGCGCTGGATCTCGGAGGTGCCCTCCCAGATGCGGTCGACGCGCAGTTCGCGGTACATCCGCTCGACCGGGTACGAGCGGTCGTAACCGCGGCCACCGAAGATCTGCACGCAGCGGTCGACGACCCGCCCGGCGGCCTCGCTCGCCGCGAGCTTCGCGGTCGAGGCCTTGGCATGCAGGGTCTTGCGGTCGGTGTGCGGCTGATCGGCCTCCCAGGCGACCTGGTGGGTGTAGGCGCGGTTGACGGCGATGTCGACGGCGCAGTCGGCCAGCATCCCCTGGATCAGCTGGAACTCGGCGATGGGGGAACCGAACTGGCGGCGTTCCACCGCCCAGTCGCGGGCCAGTTCCAGGGCCCGCTCGGCCGCCCCCACGGTCCGGGCGGCGATCATCAGCCGCTCGTCGGTGAACCACTCCTTCGTCAGCTCGTAGCCGTTGCCGACCCCGCCGAGCACGTCCTCGTCGGGGACGAACACGTCGGTGAAGGTGAATTCGGGATGCCCGTTGACCGCGGAGTGCATGAAGCGCGGGACCCGGGTCATCTCCACCCCGGGCGCCTCCTTGTCGACGAAGAACAGCGTCGCGGCCCGCTCCGGACCGGCATCGGCCTGCACGAGCAGGAAGTCGGCGATGTCCCCGCAGGTCACGAACCACTTCTCGCCGTTCAGCAGCCAGCCGCCGTCGGTACGGGTCGCGGTGCTGGTGCCCGAGCCGGGGTCGGAGCCCGCTCCGGGCTCGGTCACCGCGAAGGCGTCGAAGCGCTCGCCGCGTATCACGGGCAGCAGGTACTTCTCGCGCTGCGCCTCGGTGCCGTACGCGAGGACGTTCGCGGGCCGCCAGGGGATGTCCCAGAGACAGTTGGTGACCTTGCCGAACTCCTCCTCGACGATCACCTGGTCGAGGAGGGAGAGGCCGGCCCCGCCCCATTCGGCGGGCATGTTGATGGCGTAGACGCCCGCGTCGATGGCGGCGCGCGTCAGTTCGCGGACGGTGTCGGCGGGCAGCGGGCCGCCGGCCTCCTCGGACTGGTCCTCGTACGCCATCAGCAGCCGGGTGTAGGCGGCGGCCCGGGCCTTGAGGTCGGCCTGCTCGGGTGTGTAGCGGAAGTCCATCGTGTCCTCCAGGGCAGAGGTGGTGGGGATGAGGGTGGGGCGGTACGGGCGGCCTGGGACGGCCTGCGTGTCCCGGGGGGCGGGGTCGGGAAACCCGGCACGCCTTTGGTCGGGCCAGGGATGGGGATAGGGGTGCGGCTGACGGGATGGCGGCGGCTCCAGCGGGCTGTCAGCCCAGGACGGCCCGGGCGTCCAGGGCCAAGGCGCCTTCCGGGCGTACGAGGAGGGGATTGACCTCCAGCTCGGCCATCTCCGGGTGGGCGGCGGCGACGGCGGTGATGCGCTCGATCACGGCGGCCGCGGCGGCCACGTCGACGGCCGGACGGCCCCGTACTCCCGCAAGGAGCGCGGCGGTCCGCAAGCTGCGGAGCAGCTCCTCGGCGCGTGCGGCCGGGACGGGCGCGAGTGAGAAGGCGACGTCACGCAGGGTCTCCGTGAGGACTCCGCCGAGCCCGACCATGGCCACCGGCCCGAACCGCGGGTCGCGGTTCACTCCCACGATCAGCTCGACGCCGTCCGAGAGGTCGGCCATCGCCTCGACGGAGTACGAGGGGGCACCGAGTCGGGCATGCATGTCCCGGTACGCGGCGAGGAGGGCACCGCGGTCGGCGAGGCGCAGCGCCACGCCGCCCGCGTCGGACTTGTGCAGGACGTGGAGGGCCTTCAGGACGTACGGGCCCTCGAACTCCCCTGCCGCGGCCAGCAGTCCGGCCTCGTCGGTGATCTCCCGGGCAGGCGGGAACGGCACTCCGGCTTCTTCGAGCAGGGCCCGGATCCCGTGGTAGCCGGGGTCCCGCAGCGGCGGCTGAGCGGCGGGCAGCGGGGCGATCCTGGGCGACGCGGCCAAGGAGGATCCGGACGACGGCTGTGCAGAGGACTCGGCGGACGACCCGGAGAGCACCCCGGACGCCGATCCCGACGACAGCTGTCCCGACGGCCCGGCGGGCGGCCCGGCCGAGGGCTTGGAAGGCGCCCCGGGCGACGAACCGGCCGTCGGCCGGCCCGTCATCGCCGCCAAGGCACGGGCCGCGTCCTCCGTGGCGGAGAACACCGGCACACCACCCTCGACCAGCACCCTGCAGCTCGGCGACTGCGGATACATCGACTGCACGACCAGCGGCTTCGACAGGAGGGCGAGGTGCGCCACGATCTCCTTCGCCGCGCGCGTCTCGCCCTCCGCCAGGACGGAGCCACCGGCCGGGCCGCCGCCCAGGCCGCCGTCGGAGGCGGCGTAGCCACCGAAGTACCCCGTCATCAGGACGGCGTCGACTTCCTCCGCAGCGAGCAGTTCCGCGACGGTGTCGGCGTACGAGAGGGGGCGCTGCTCCCCCATCCCCGCCAGGTCGACCGGGTTGCCGACCGCCGACTGCTCCCACAGCACCGTCCGCAGCCGGTCCTGCGTCGACGCGCCCAGCTCCGGCACGTCGAGGCCGGCGTCCTCGGCGGCGTCGGCCGCGATGGCTCCGTGGCCGCCGCCGTCGGTGAAGACCGCGGTCCGCCGTCCGTTCGTATGCACCCCGCCGCTGAGTGCGGCCAGCACGATGGTCATCTCCCGTGGTGTACGGACGAGTTCGACACCCGCGTCGCGGCAGGCGGCGGCGACCACGTCGGCCGAGGTGGTGAGCGCGCCGGTGTGCGACTGGGCACTGCGGGCCGAGGCGGTGCCACGGCCGGCGGTCAGCAGGACCACCGGCTTGCCCGCATCGGCCGCGGCACGTGCGAAGGCCCTGCCGTCGCCGAAGTCCTCCGCGTACACGGCGATCACCGACGTGGCCTCGTGGCGGGCGCAGTCCTCGACGAGGTCGACGAGGGTGACGTCGGCCTGGTTGCCGAGGGAGACGAAGCGGGAGAAGCCGAGGCCGTGCGGCGCGCCGCGGAGCTGGAGTTCGAGCGCGAGGTTGCCGCTCTGGCTCAGCAGGGCGACGCCGCCCGGCGCGAACCGGTCCGAGGCGAGGTACAGCTCGGTGGTGTTGTCGGCGATGCCGAGACAGTTGGGGCCGACGAGGACGGCGCCGGCCTCCCGGACGCGTGCGGCGACCGCCCGCTGCCGGGCCAGTCCGGCGGGGCCTGCCTCCGCGAATCCGGCCGTGATGCCGACGATCGCCTTCGCCCCGCAGGCCAGTGCGTCGTCGACGGCGGCCTCGAAACCGGCGCCGGGGACGGAGATCACCACAAGCTCGACGGGTTCTCCGATCTCGGCGAGGGAGGTGGCCGCCGTCCGGCCGAGGACGGTGCCGCCGCGCCGGTTGACGAGGTGCACGGGGCGCCGGTCAGGGGCACGCAGCGCCTGGGAGGCCACGGCGTGGCCGTACTTGGCCGGGTCGTCGCTGGCGCCGACGACGGCGACGGAGCCGGGGTCGAAGAGCGAGGTCAGGTCACGTCCCATGTCAACGCTCCAGTCGCAGGGCGGAGTTGGGGCAGCTGGCGGCGCAGGCGCGCGCCTCGTCCTCGGCGGCCGGCGGGACGGAGACGGTGATGACGTTGGCGTACCCCCACTCGTCGAGTTCGACGAGCTCGGGTGCGTGTTCCTGGCACAGTCCGTAGCCCTGGCAGAGGGTGGAGTCCAACAGGAGTTTCACGGCGTTCCTTTCAGCGCGGGCAGCGGATGGCGGGTGGTCGGCGTGGCGGTGGCTGTCGCCCTGGCCGAGGCGGTGGCGTCCATGACCTCGGGTACGGCCACGGTCAGTCGCCCGGGAGTGCCCGCCCGGGGCCGTGCGGCGCAGGCGGCGCACGGCAGGTCGAGGTGGTACGGGACGAGGTCGGGGAAGGCCCGCAGGAGGCTGCCCGCGGTGCCCGCGGCGGCGTCGAGCAGGCCGCACGCGCCGCGCCCCGGCAGGCCCTGCGCCCAGCGGTGCAGCCGGGCGGCGGTGTCGGGGCCGGCCGAACCCGCGGCGAGGGCGTCCAGTGCGTCGCGGATCGCCCCCGTACCGGACACGCAGACTCCGCACTGCCGTGCGCTCTCGGCCGCGAGGTGGCCGACCGCGTCGGCGGCGGCGGACACGGGGCAGGTGTCGGCGGCGAGGAAGCGCATCGCGCCGCAGCCGAGGGCGGTGCCCGCGGCGGCGAGGGCGTCGGGTTCGAGGGGGAGGTCCAGGGCGCGGGCATCGACGAGTCCGCCGAACAGTCCGCCCATGAGCGCGCCGGTCGCGTCCGGCGTGCCCTGGAGCGCCGCGAGGGTGCGCAGCGGGACGCCGTACGGGACTTCGGTGAGCATTCCGGTCGCCGTCCCGCCGGACATGGTGATCAAGGTGGTGTCGGCGATCCGCTCGCGCAGACCGGGTCGCGCTGCCGTCAGGGCGATGCGGGCGAGCGTCTCGACGTTCGCGACCAGGGTCGGCGCTCCCCCTACGCCCTTCTCGAAGGGGCGGGGTGGTTTCGCGGTGGGCAGGGCCGGGCCGCCGTCGATCCTGCGTACGACCGCGGACTCCTCGCCCGCGACATAGGCGTGGGCGGTCTCCACGACCTCGACGGGCAGACGGGCAGGATGTTCGGCGAGGGCCCGGCGGACGCGGGCGCCCGCCTCAGGGTCCGAGAGGTAGACGTAGCCGCGTACGGCGCCGGTCATCGCGGCCGCGTGGGCGAGGCCGTCGAGGACGAGGTGGGGACGGGCCCGCAGCAGCCAGCGGTCCTTGACCGAACCGGGTTCACCCTCCTCCCCATTGGCCACGACGACCGGGGCGCCGCCGCGCTCACGTACGGCGCGCAGCTTGACGGCGGCCGGGAAACCGGCCCCGCCACGGCCCCGGAGTCCGGACGCTTCCAGGTGGCGCAGCAGTTCGTCCGGGCCGGTGGCGTCGGCATACCCGCCGGTCGCTCGGTAGGCCGCGGCGCTCTCGGTGACGTCCGGGGCCGCTCCGAGTACGGATCCCGGGGACTGTGCCGTCGGGTGGCGGATCGTGGTCATCGGCTCTCTCCAGTGCTGGGGTGCTGGGTGCGCAGGGTCCGTACCGCCCGTTCGAGCACGGCGCGGTCGCCGGAGGTGCGGCCGTATCCCGTGCCCGGGAGGCCGATGAGCATGCGGTGGTGGTCGAGGACCACCTCGCCGGCGAGCAGGGCGGCCGCGCGGTCGTCGGCCCGCGACGTCCGAGCCGCGACGGTTGTGACCAGGGCGGTGACCTCGGCGAGGTAGCGCAGCCAGCTGTGCCGGCTGCCCCGCAGGACCAGGCGTTCCACGCGGCGCCGCTCGGCGGCCGCGAGTTCCGCCCGGACGGCGGGCGGGTTGTACGCGGCGCCCGACGCTGCCTGCGAGGCGGCGCGCAGCGCGGCGACCGCCGCGGGCAGTTCCCGCTCCGGTTCGGGGGTGAGCCCGAGCCAGTCCAGACGCCGACGAGCGCTCATGGGTGCCTCCGCGAGAGGTGGGGTGCCGTGACCGACGGGACCGGCGGGCCGAGGGCGGGGTACGGAGCCCGGAGCTCGCCACGGGGGTGCCGTGGGGCGTACGGCGGAAGAGGGAGGAAGAGGTGCGTGAGCCCTGGCGGATGCCGGGGCGCGCCGGGCTGCTTCCGGTCCGACGAGCGTATGCGCAGGTCAGAGGCGTACAGACGCCGGAGCAGCGACATAGAACGCATTCACTGACCGGTCGGTCAGCCAAGAACAACGCTAGCTGACCGATCGGTCAGCGTACAAGTCTTGACCCGACGGAATTCAGCCAGCACAGTGGCTGTCCAATCGGTCAGTCTGGTCCCGGCGCCCGCCCCGACCACCTGCCCTCAGCTGGGTCGTCTCGACATCGATGCCCGACACCGATCGCCGCACGGCCGGCACGGAGGAGTCACACGATGCATTCCAGAGCCCCCGAAACACCGCTCAGCCCGCCCGGCCGGAAGCCGTCCGGCCAGGACGCTCAGGCCCGGGAAACCCCCGTACAGGAAGCTCCCGCCGAGAGCTCCACGCCCCTGGTGGGCCCCGCCGAGGAAGCCCCCACCCTGGCCTCCCCCGCCCGGAGCGCTCCGAGCCGGAGCGCTCCGAGCCAGGGCACTCGTGACCGCAACCCGTCCGACCAGGACGTCCCCGCTCCCGCACTCTCGGCCCGGTACTACACCGACCCCGACACCGGCGCCGCGGAGATGCGGCATGTCTTCGCCAAGTCCTGGCAGGTCGTGTGCCACGAATCCGACCTGCCGAACCCCGGAGCCCGGCTCGCCGCCAAGGTCGCGGACCGGGAGGTCCTGGTCGTGCGCACCGAGGACAGCGGCCTGGCCGCCCACCTCAACGTGTGCCGCCACCGGGGAACGCGCCTGGTCACCGACCCCGAACCGGCCGGCAAGGCGATCCGCTGCCCGTACCACGGCTGGACGTACCGACTCGACGGAAGCCTCGTCGGAGCCCCGGAGGCGCGGCAGATCCCCTGCCTGGACAAGCCCCGTCTCGGTCTGTTCCCGGCCCGCGTCGAGTCGTTCCTCGGCTTCGTCTTCGTCAATCTCGATCTCGACGCCGTGCCGCTGGCCGAGCAGTGCGCGGGACTCGCCGAGGCGGTCGGCCACTACGCAGGGGCCGATCTGGTGCCCGTCGGCAACGACCGGATCCACGACCTGGCCGGCGCCGAGGTGCAGGAAGCCAACTGGAAGGTGGCGGTCGACAACTATCTGGAGGGCTACCACGTCCCGGTGGCCCATCCGGGTCTGATGCGGCTGCTCGACTACCAGGGCTACACCTGCGAGATCGAGGAGTCCTACGTACTCTTCACCTCGCCCTTGAGGGACAAGCCGTCCTCGAACTGGGCCGAACGCCTCTACCAGCGCATCGCCGCACCCATGCCCGGCCTGGCCGAGGCCGACCGGCGGGTCTGGCGGTACGCGGTGATCTACCCCAACACCCTCATCGACTTCTACCCCGACCACGTCCTGGCGTGGACCGCGATCCCGACGGCGACGGAGCGCGTGGCCGTACCCGGTGGGTTCTACACCCGCCGCGGGACGAGCCTGCGCACCCGGCTCGCCCGGCGCCTCAACATCCACATCGGCTGGATCACCAACGACGAGGACGCCGAGCTGGTCGCCCGCGTCCAACGGGGGCTCTCGACCCCCGGGTTCGAGCCCGGTCCCCTGTCGCGCCGCGAGTCGGCGGTGGGTTGGTTCGCCGAGCGGATCCGAGCGGATCTCGACACGGCGGACGGGTGAGCCGCCGCGGCTGAGTGGCCACGCTCCCGGCCACCGTCCGCGACCCGTGCCGTACGGCCCCGATCCGTACCCCGCACACACCGCGCGACCACATCGCCCCAGCCGCCTCCAGCGGCACCCACCGCCACACCGCACGCACGTCACCCGCGTCAGCGCCGCACGCCGTTCCACCCACCCGCCCCACAGCGCCGCCGCACGCACCGCGTCCTCGCGCACCGCGCCCCCGACGCCCCGTTCGTTCCTCCGCCGTCCCCCTGCGGCCCTACGGAGAGGACCCAGATGTCCCCCGAGGCACGTTCCCTGTCCCGACGTTCACTGCTCCGCGCCGGCAGCGCCGCCGCCCTCGGCCTGACCGCGGCCGGCTGCGGATTCGCATCCGGCGGCGACCCGGCCCGAAAGGCGGCCGAGGACAAGCCGATCGACGTCAAGGTCGACGGCGACCTGGTCTATTTCAACTGGGCCGACTTCGTCGACCCCGCCGTCTTCGCGGGCTTCGAGAAGGAGTACGGCGTCAAGGTCGTCCAGTCGAACTTCGACTCCATGGAAGGCATGGTCGCCAAGCTCAACGCCGGCAACCGCTACGACATCGTCTTCCCCACCGCGAAGTGGGCCGAGCGCCTCACCCAGGGAGGCAGACTCCGCCGGATCGACCACACCCGGCTGAAGAACGCCGAGGCGGTGTTCGGCACCTACGACTACTTCGCCAACCCCTGGTACGACCCGCTGTCCCAGCACACGGTCCCCTTCACCATGTACAAGACCGGCATCGGCTGGCGCAGGGACCGGCTCGGCGATCTGACCGGCTCCTGGGACGACCTGTGGAACGACAAGGCCAAGGGCAAGGTCTTCGTCCTCGACGACCGCGACGAGGTGCTAGGCATCGGCGCGCTCAAGCACAACCTCCGTCTCACCACGGATCGCCCCGACGACCTCGAACTCGTCACCGACACCCTCCGCTCGCTCCGCCCCCGGCTGCGCGGCTTCTCCAGCGACAGCTACAACAACCTCCTCAACGGCAACGCCGACATGACCCAGGCGTGGAGCGGGGACATGGCCGCCATGCTCGCCCAGGCCAAGGACCCCTCCATCTTCGGCTTCCAGACCGCCCGGGAGGGCGCTCCCGTCAACTCCGACTGCTACGCCATCCCCGCCGACGCGCCACACCCCGGCACGGCGATGCTCTTCATCGACTACATGCTCCGCCCGGAGAACGTGAAGAAGAACATCGAGTACATCGGCTACCCGATGCCGGTCCGCGGCAGCGAGGACACGTACGCCGCGCTCGTGGAGCCCTTCCCCGAGTGTCAGGTGACCACGTCCGACCTCAAGGACGACCTCTTCTACCGCAACGGCACCGCGCAGGGCGAGAAGGCCCGCGACGCCGCCTGGACCGATGTGAAGGCCGGCTGACATGCAAGTACGCAATCGACGGCGAGGGCCGGACCGGCTGTGGACCTGGCTGATGCTCCCCGGCACCCTGTGGATGACCGGCTTCCTCGTCGCCTCGCTGATCCTCGTGGCCACCCTCGCGTTCGGCACCACGGACCCGCTCGGGAACCCGCAGTTCGGGCTGCACTTCGACAACATCGTCGCGCTGGCCGACCCGGCGTACCGCACCGTCCTGCTGCGCTCCCTCGGCTACGCGCTGATCACCTGCGTCATCTGCCTGGCCGTGGCCTACCCGGTCGCGTACGCCATCGCGATGAGCGGCGGACGCTTCAAGAACCTGCTGATCGCCGCGATCGTCGTGCCGTTCTTCGCCAACTACCTGGTACGGATGTACGGCTGGTCCGTCGTCCTCTCCGACGACGGCCCCCTGCTGACGGCCCTCCGCGCGATCGGCCTCGCCGACGACGGCACCCGCATCCTGCAGACCGGCGTCGGCGTCGTCGCCGGACTCGTCTACGGCTTCGTCGTCTTCATGATCATCCCGCTGTACGCGGCCATGGAACGCATGGACACCTCGCTCATCGAGGCCGGACGCGATCTGTACGGAGGCCCTCTGCGGACCTTCCTCTTCGTCACCGTCCCCGCCACCCGGCAGGGCGCGGCCGCCGGCTGCGTCCTCGTCTTCCTGCCCGCCATGGGTGACTTCGTCAGCGCCCAACTCATGGGAGGCCCCGACCAGATCATGATCGGCAACCTGATCCAGGACAAGTTCTTCCAGGGCCAGAACTGGCCGCTCGGCTCGGCCCTGACCATGCTGCTGATGGCGGTCCTGTTCCTCGGGATGCTCGGCTATCTGCGACGTACCCGCAAGGACGAGGCGGAGGCGGCCCGATGACCCGACAGGTTCCTCCGTCACCGTCCGCCGACGCGGCGAACGCTCAGACCGCGCAGCAGCCGGACCCAGAGACGGACCCGCCGCTCGACCCGCAGCCCGATCCGCAGGCGGACCCTCGGCCGGAGCCCCAGGCGGGGCCCCCGACCGACCCGGAGCCCGCACCGCCGTCCGACACCCGGAGCAACCGGCCTGCCGGGCCACCGACATCCCTGCAGGAGAAGCCCTCAAGCGCCCCTCCCCCGGCTCGCCGCAGGTCCAGAGCGCGCCGGGGAGCCGAAGGCCGGCCCCGCTTCGCGATCGCGGTCACCGCCGTCTTCTTCGCCCTGCTCTACCTCCCCGTCGGTGTCGTCGTCCTCTTCTCCTTCAACTCGCAGAAGTCGCTCACCGTCTTCGAGGACGTCAGTCTGCGCTGGTACGGGGCGTTCCTCCGCGACGACGTGCTCCTCGACTCGCTCGGCATGAGCCTGCGCGTCTCCCTCGTCGCCATGGCCGGCTCGCTGATCCTCGGCGTGGCCCTGGCGCTCGGCCTGGTCCGGAGCCGCGGCCGGCTCGGCTCCTTCGCCGGTCTGGTCATGCTCGTCCCGCTGATCACTCCGGAGATCGTCACCGGTGTCGCCGCGATGCTCCTGTTCAAGGGCCTGGGCATCACCCTGTCCACCACGACCGTGATGCTCGCCGAGATCACGTTCTCCATCTCCTACGTGACGGTGATCCTGCGCTCGCGCATCGCCGCCCTCAACCCGGAGATCGAGGAGGCCGCGATGGACCTGGGGGCCACCCGCCGCCAGGCACTCCGGCTCGTGACCCTGCCCGCGCTGCTCCCCAGCATCCTCGCCTCGGCGGTCCTGATCTTCGCCCTGGTCTTCGACGACTTCGTCCTCGCCTACTTCACCACCGGAGTCGACCCGCAGCCCCTGTCGGTCCGCATCTACTCGGCGATCAGGTTCGGCGTCCAGCCCACCATCAACGCCGTCGGCACCCTCATGCTGGCCGGCTCCATCGGACTCATCGTCCTCGCGCTCGCCATCCCGCGTCTCTTCGGCCGGCGCGGCGGCCTCGACCTTCTCTCCGGGAAGTGACCTCCATGCACCCGCACCCCGCCGTCCGGCTCGACCGGGTCAGCAAGCAGTACGCCGGCGCGCCCGCCTCCCGGGCCTCCTCTCCTCACGCGTACGCCGTCCGCGACATCAGTCTCGACATCGCCCCGGGTGAGTTCTTCTCCCTGCTCGGGCCCTCCGGCTGCGGCAAGACCACACTCCTCCGCATGATCGGCGGTTTCGCCGACCCCACCGAAGGCAGCGTCCTGCTCGGCGGGGAGGACGTGACCGGCCTCCCGCCCAACAAGCGCAACGTCAACACCGTCTTCCAGAGCTACGCCCTCTTCGACCACCTCTCGCTCGCGGACAACGTGGCCTTCGGCCTCAAGCGCAAGGGTGTCCCGCGCGGCGAGATGCGCCGACGGGTCGCCGACATGCTCGACCTCGTCCAGCTCGGCGGTCTCGCCGACCGCAAGCCGCCCACGCTCTCCGGCGGTCAGCGGCAGCGCGTCGCGCTCGCCCGCGCGCTGGTCAACCGGCCTCAGGTCCTGCTGCTCGACGAGCCGCTGGCCGCCCTCGACCTGAAGCTCCGTCGCCGGATGCAGGTCGAGCTCAAGCAGATCCAGCGCGAGGTCGGCATCACCTTCCTCTTCGTCACCCACGACCAGGACGAGGCGCTGACCATGTCGGACCGTCTCGCGGTCATGAACGAGGGCCGTATCGAGCAGTGCGGCACACCGGAGGACGTGTACGAGCGGCCCACCAGCAGCTTCACCGCCTCCTTCCTCGGCACCTCCAACCTCGTCCCCGGCACCTACCGCTCCGGTGAGGTCGTGCTCGATCAGGGCCCGGCCCTGCCCGTCGGCACCCGTTCCGGGGTCGTCGACGGCAGCAGGGTCAGCCTCTCCATCCGCCCCGAGAAGATCTGGCTCTCCGACTTCGAAGCCGGCATGGCCCAGGTCACCGGCGTCGTACGGGAGACCGTCTACTCCGGCCCGACCACCACGTATCTGATCGAACTGGCCCCCGGCATCACCGTGCACGTGCTGGAGCAGAACACCTTCCGTTCCCGTATGGAGGACCGCTGGAGCGGCGGTGAGCAGGTCGAGATCGGCTGGAAGCCCGAACACTGCCTGGTCCTCGACTGAACCGCCCGCCCTCGGCACCGATCGGAGAACACCCATGAACCACGACGTCATCGTGCTCGGCGCAGGGCTCGCCGGCCTCGTCGCCGCGCGCGACCTGGCCGCGGGCGGAGCCGACGTCCTCGTCGTCGAGGCCCGTGACCGCGTCGGCGGACGCGTCGAACAGGCCGCGCTCCCCGACGGCCGTCTCGTCCAGCTCGGCGGGGAGGTGGTCGGCCGGGCCCACACCGCGTACACGGCCCTCGCCGAGGAGCTGGGCCTCACCCTCGTCCCCAGTTACGTCGCCGAGCCCGGCGACCTCGTGCGCGCCACGGCGGAAGGGATCTCCGCCGGGGATCCACCCCACTGGTTCGGTCCCGGCGACGACGCCTGCCACGAGAAGGTCACCGCCGCGTTCTCCGCACTCGCGGGCGGCGTCGACCCCGACGACCCGTGGGGCCACCCCGACGCCCGAGCCCTCGACCGGCTGTCCGTCGGCGACTGGCTGCGCGGGCAGGGCGCGACCCCGGCGGTCGTACGCCTCTGGGAGATCGGCCAACTCGCCCTCGCCGACGGCTCGTACGAACGAACCTCCTCGCTGGCCGCGCTCCGCAAGCACGCGGCCGTTCCCGGCCCCGGACACTACGACTACGAGGCGTGGGAGGGACTGCGCGTGGCCGAGGGTTCGGCGACGGTGGCCCTGCGCATGGCGGCGGAGCTCGACGGCCGGGTGCGGACCGGCGCACCCGTCGAGGCTGTGGCGGTCCGCCGGCCCGGCGGCTGCACGGTCCGCCTCGCGGGAGGCGAGACCCTCACGGCGGGCGCGGTCGTCAGCGCGCTCCCCGTCGGTCCGCTCCGCTCGGTCGCCGTCACCGGTGTGACCGACGAGCGCCTGGCCTCGCTCCACCGCCAACGCCACGCCCTCGCCGCCAAGTTCACGGCCGCCTACGACCGCCCCTTCTGGCGCGACCGCGGCCTCAGTGGCCTCTCGGAGTGCGAAGGCATCGTCGGCAGTACCTGGCCGCAGAGCGACGGGATCCTCTCGGCCCTGGTCCCGCCGGAACGCTACGGCGTGCTGCTCGGCATTCCCGGGCCGTCGCGCACGGACGAGCTGCTCGCCGACATCGCCCGTCTCTACGGCGAGGAGGCGCATCGGCCGCTCGCCACGTACCTGCGGCTGTGGGGTACCGACCCGTGGACCCAGGGGTACGTGACCCAGTGGACTCCCGGCGACGTCATGGCCGTCGGGCCCCGGCACGGCACGCACGAACCGCCCTTCTACGTCTGCGGATCCGACCAGTGGGTGGCCGGCTACATGGAGGGCGCGGTCCGCACCGGACGCGCCGCCGCCGAGGAGGCGCTGCGCCGTGGCTGACGCTCTGCGGAACCACATCGGTGGTGAGGACCTCCCGTCCGTCTCGGGCGAGACGATGGAGTTGGTCGACCCGTCCACCGGGCGCGTGCACGGCTACGCGCCGCGCTCCGGCCAGGCGGACACGGACGCCGCCTGCGCCGCGGCGGCGGCCGCGTACACGCGGTGGTCCACGACCACTCCGGCCACCCGGCAGCGCGCCCTGCTCGCCGTCGCCGACGCGATCGAGGAACACGCGGACGCCTTGACGGCCGCGGAGTCCGCGGACACCGGGAAGCCGCCGGAGCAGTTCCGTACGGAGGAGCTGCCCGCGATCGTCGACACGGTCCGCTACTTCGCCGGAGCCGCCCGGAACCTTCCGGGCGCCGCCGCGGCCGAGTACACCGAGGGCCGCACTTCGCTGCTGCGCCGTGAGCCGGTCGGTGTCTGCGCCCAGATCACCCCTTGGAACTACCCGCTGATGATGGCGGCGTGGAAGATCGCCCCCGCCCTCGCCGCGGGCAACACCAGCATCCTGAAGCCCGCCGACACGACCCCGTCCTCGTCCGTGCTGCTGGCCCGCATCGCGGCGGCCCATCTGCCCCCGGGGGTCCTCAACGTGGTCTGCGGCGACCGCGACACCGGCCGGGCCCTCACCGCCCACCGCTCCGTCGCCCTGATCGCGGTCACCGGCAGTGTCCGAGCGGGCCAGGAGATCGCGGCCGCCGCGGCGGCCGGTCTGAAGCGGGTCCATCTGGAGCTCGGCGGCAACGCCCCCGTCATCGTGCACGACGACGTCGACATCGAGTCCACCGCGTCGGCGCTCGCCGGGGTCGCCTTCTACAACGCGGGCCAGGACTGCACGGCTCCCACGCGGTTCCTGGTCCAGGAACGGATCCACGACGCGTTCCTCGCGGCCTTCACGGCGGCGACGAGCGCACTCCGCGTCGGCACGGACCTGGGTCCGCTGAACAGCGCCACTCAACTGGCCTCGGTGCGATCCCTGTTGGCGAGACTGCCGGCGCATGCCGACATCGTCACGGGCGGCGGACCGGTCCCACGGCCCGGCTTCTTCCATGAGCCGACGGTCGTCGCGGGGGTGCGCCAGGACGACGAGATCGTGCAGGAGGAGATCTTCGGCCCGGTCGTGACCGTCCAGCCCTTCACCGACGAGGCCGAGGCCCTCCGTCTGGCCGACGATGTCCGCTTCGGCCTCGCGGCGAGTGTCTGGACCAGGGACCACGACCGCGCGATGCGCGCGACGCGGGCGCTCCACACCGGGATCGTCTGGGTCAACACGCACGGCACGACGGTCTCCGAGATGCCCCACGGCGGAGTCAAGCACTCCGGCTACGGCAGTGACCTGTCCCTGTCCGGCCTCCTGGACTACACCCAGGTCAAACACGTCATGCTGTAGTCCGGGCATGCGGTGTCCGCAGCCGGGTCTTCGTTCACTCGTCACGGTGGACCGATGCCCCGCGTCGTACGCGAACGGTCCAAGATCCGGCAGCGTGGGCACATGCACCCTCGCCGCACCGCCGTGCCGCTCCTCCTGGCCGCGCTCCTGATCACCACAGGATGCGTCTCGCTCCCCCAGGCCCCGACCCCGGCGCCGTCCGCCCGCCCTGCCGACCTCGCGCCCGCCGCCGTACGCCCTCCGGCTCCGGTGGCGGACTGGCCGGTCCCCCGGCAGGCCGCACCGCGCGAAGCGCTCGAATCCACCGAACCGGAAAGGAAGCAGAACCGAAGCGTGCCGCCCCGGCGCCCGGTCCACGCCGACCCGTCGCAGCGCAGGCAGACGACGCCGCAGCGCAGGCACGCGAAACCCGCTCCCGCACCGAAGAAGAAGCGCAAGTCGACGCCGAAGCGCACCCCTCAGCAGAATCCGGGAATGCGATCGCTGTGCCGCCAGGCCCACGGTGTCGTCTCACCGGACATCGTCGGCCTCTGCCGCGACACGTACGGGCGCTGAGTCCGAAGTGACATGCCGGTCACTGTGACGGAGCATTCCAGGACCCGCCGGTGGGCGCCGACACGCCGAGCGTGTGCGGCAGCCCACCGGCCAGGAATTCCTTCAGCTCTTGCCCTTCCCCAGGGGCTTCAGGACCACGCCCTGCAACGCCTTGGCGACCTGGGGCGCGTAGTCCGGATTCCTGACCCAGACGTACCAGTTGCCCGCGGCCACGATGGTGTGGCTGTACGGGGGTTGGCGTCGGCCGGCGATGGAGTCGCCGATGTCGTCCCGGGTGAACCTGGCGGGATCGAGTACATGGATCTCGTTCTCCACCTCCGCTCCGTCGACCTCGGCCATGCAGTCGAGTCCCGAGCCGAAGTTGGCCTGGGCGCGGCGCAGCAGCTTGCACTCGACGCCGCCTGCGCCCATGGCCTTCATCACGGCGTCCGCGTCGGCGTACTCCGGCCCGTTCGGGACGACGCTGGGCATCGGGGTCTTCGGGCGAGGGCCGCCGGTCTCGGTCGTGCCGCATGCGGTCAGCCCGACCGAGAGCGTGACGGCCGCGAGGGCGAGGGTGATCTTCTTCATGTGCTCAGTCGTTCCCGGGCGGTGTCGGCGGCGCGTTCGGGCTGGGTGACGGCGTTCCCGGTTCGGGTTCACCGCTGCCGGTGCCCGTGGTGGGGCCGCCCGCCGCGTAGATCGGTTCGATGGAGACATGATGTCCCGCGGGGGTGTCCGATTCCAGCTGCTTGATCGCCTTGGACCGCTCTTCGTCGCTGAGCGCCTCCCAGGCCATCGCGTCGTCGAGGTGGGGCTGGATCTTGTCCCAGTTCTCTCCGCGGATCTTGATGTCCCCGCCTCGGGCTCCGGATTCGTCGCCGTGCTGTTCGTTCTTCTCCCGGACGTCCGGGGTGTCGGCGGCGTAGAGGGTGAACAGCTGCTTGTCGGTCTCGGCGCCGTAGGGCTGCTCCTGCAGCTGCTTGAGGTGGTACGCGCTCAGCCGGACGTCCTCGTTCGGGTTCTCCTCTATGTACTTGGTGAGTTGGGAGTCGTTGAGGTCGCCCAGGTAGGTGCCGTCGGCGAGCGTGAAGCGTTCCCTGTTGTTCTCGATGACCGACCGCGCGGTCTCCAGCTTCATGTGGGTGATGCCGAGCGACTTGTCCGGCTTGATGGTCTGCTGAAGAGTCCAGTCGAAGAATCGGCCGAAGGAGCTGAGCGGTCCGCGCAGACTGGGGTTGTGGTTCTGGTACCACTGCTGTTCCTGCCAGAGGATGGCGAGGAGGAGCCGCTTGCTCATGCCCGTCTCGCGGGCGGCGCGTTCCACCGCCGCCAGCTGGGCCGGTGACACGTTGATCGGATGCAGCCCGTCGAGGCCACCCGACAGGCGCAGGGCGATACTCAAGGGACTACCGCTGTCGAGTGCCTCTTTGACGAGCTTCGGATCGGTGATGGCGGTGAGGCCCTCGACGGTCCGCAGGGCGCGCGCCGCCTCGGTGTCGGCGCGGGTCGCCTTCGACAGGGCGTCGTCGATGATGCCCTGGGCGTGGCGCACCGGTTCCAGATGTTCGGTACTGCCCGCGGGAACGGCGACGGCCTTGGCCAGCTGGACCCGTCCGCTGTCGTCGACCTTCAGCTCGTGGGTGCGGGCGTAGTCGAGCGCGCTGGTGAGGTCGCGTTGCGCGTCGGTGATGTCGTCGGCCAGGTCGTCGTAGGCCCGTGCCATGGCTCTGAGGGCCAGGGCCGCCGCCTCGTAGTCGTCGGCGTGCTTGACGAAGCGGGTACGGGCGGCGGTTCCGGTGTCGCCGACCCAGCACTGACGGAGTGTGGACGCGACCTCGTCCCTCGCGTAGGAGCCGATTCCTTCGCACTGCTTCGCGGCTGCCACCGCGTCGTCCGCGGCGGCCCGCCACTTGTCGGGCTTGGCACCGCTGAGTTCGTTGACGGAGACCATCAGGCGTCCTCCAGCCAGTCGGCCTGCGCCCTGAGTCGCTGGGCGATGGAGCCGTCGTCACTGATCTGCTTGTCCATCGCGGTGGTCAGGGCGGCGGCGGCGTCCTCGACGAGGTCGCTGAGGTCGTGCAGCCGCTTCTGCCAGGCGGTCACGCAGTCGTTGCTCGCGGGGCCGGCGACCCATCCCGAGTGGAGCTTCCCCACCGCTTCCGCGTCGTCGAGCTTGGATTTGTCCTTGGCGTCGGAGTTCGCGGTGCGAATGCCGGATGCCTTGGTCCGTATCGGGCCGTCCGTCAGGCCCAGATCCATATCCATCAGGCTGGGCCGCGGCGTGGCACCGCCCCCTGTGGAGGCGAGGTGCATGGACGCGTCCTGCTTGTGGGCGGCTTCGGTCCTGAGCTGCGCCCACTCCTCATCGAATGACATGTCCCCCCTTTGCACATGCATCAGCAGTTGCGGAGTGCTGCAACGCTACACGCACACCTGTACGAGTTGCGTGAACGTTGTTGTGTCGCACGGTATTTCGCGCGTCGGCCACACCCGGGAGGGCTCGGTCAGGGCTTCCAGCCGTCCGTCGCGTTCCGGCCGTCCACGAAGGTCGACACGACCTGGATGTCGCCGATCCTCGACGGATCCACCCGGTGGGGGTCGTCCCCCAGGACCACGAAGTCGGCGCGCTTCCCCGCGGTGAGGGTGCCGGCGGTGTCGTTCCAGTGGGAGGCGTAGGCGCCGGCGACGGTGTAGGCGCGGAGGGCCTCGTCGACGGTGACGGTCTCGTCGGGGCCGATGATCCGGCCGGAGGTGGAGGCTCGTTCCACCATGAACTGGATCGCGCGCAGTGGCGCGCCGTCCGTCACGGGGCGGTCGGAACTGGCGACGAGGGTGACGCCGTGATCGAGGAAGGCGCGACCGCGGTACATCCAGTTCGCCCGCTCCTCCCCCATGATCGTCGCGTAGTCGTCGCCGAAGTAGCGCAGGAAGTTGGGCTGGATCACGGCGCTGATTCCGAGGCGCGCCATGCGGGGGAGCTGGTCGGGGCGGATCAGGCCCGCGTGTTCGATGCGGTGGCGCGCTTCCGGGCGGGGTCGGAGGCGCTGGGCCCGCTCCAGGGCGTCCAGGGCGAGGTCGGCCGCGCGGTCGCCGATGGCGTGGACGGCCAGCTGCCAGCCGGCGAGGTGTCCGTCGACGACGAGGTCGGCCAGCCGGTCGGGGGCGTCCTGCAACTGCCCTGTCTGGGAGGTGCCTTCGTAGGGGGTGGTGAGGGCGGCGGTACGCGCCATCATGCCGCCGTCGGTGTAGATCTTCAGGGCGCCGAGGGAGAGCCAGTCGTCACCGAAGCCGGTGCGCACACCGAGGTCCAGGGCGCGTGGGATGCCGTCGTCCGTGTGGGCGCCGAGCGGCCTCAAGGTGTCTCCGGCCGCCATGAGTTGGATCCTCAAGGGCAGTCGGCCCTGGTCGCGCAGCAGCTGGTAGGCACCGAGTTCGACGGGGCTGTGGCCGAGCAGGCCCCCTCCGATCCCGGCCTCTGCGCAGGCGGTGATGCCTTCGGAGAGACAGACTCGGGCGGCGTGCTCGATCGCGTCGGCGAGTTCGGACTGCGCGTACGGGAGGCGCAGCCGCCGCGCCGCGGTCATGGCGCTCTCCGCGAGGAAGCCGTCCTGCTGCGGGATGTCGGCGGGGAGCATCTCCAGGACGGCGCTGTTGACTACGCAGGCGTGTCCGGAGTCGTGCATCATGAACACCTTGCGGCCGTGGCTGACCCGGTCCAGCTCCCGCGCGGTCAGGTGGCGCCCCAGGGACCGCTGGTCGTAGCCGGCGATGTCCACCCACGCGCCGGGAGACGCCCTCCGGGAGGCGGCCGCGTCGACGACCGCCAGCACGTCCTCGACGCGTTCGCAGGGTGCGACGCTCGGGGTGCCGGCCTTCAACCCCGCCCAGGCCAGGTGCACATGACTGTCGATGAACCCCGGCAGCACGGTGGCGCCCTGGAGGTCGATCACCTCGCGCGCCGGGAGCGAGGTGACGGCCTCGTCCAGGCCCACGATCCGGCCCCGCCAGATGCCGAGGTCGTGGGCGACGGGGCGGTCGGGGTCCATGGTGATGATGTGCGCGTTGGTCAGCCTCGTACAGAGCATGGGTGGTCCGTCCCTGGGTTAGGAGGATTCGGCAACCGTCATCGCGTCGGCGACCGGCACGGCCGGCTCGTACCGCCTCGGCGCGGCCGGCACCATCAGCGGCGTCCCCGTCTCCGGATCCTCGATGATCCGGCACGGGAGCCCGAAGACGTCCTGGACGAGCTCGGCGGTCATGACGCTCGCCGGGTGCCCCTCGGCGGCGACGGTGCCGCCGGGCTTCATGACGATGAGATGGGTGGCGTAGCGACAGGCCTGGTTCAGGTCGTGCAGCACCGCGACGACGGTGTGGCCCTTGCGTGCGTGCAACTCCGCGCACAGGTCGAGGACTTCGACCTGATGTGCGATGTCCAGGAAGGTCGTCGGTTCGTCCAGGAGCAGGATGGATGTCTGCTGGGCGAGCACCATCGACAGCCAGACCCGCTGGCGCTGGCCGCCGGAGAGGTCGTCGACGGGCCGGTCGGCGAGGTCGAGGACGCCGGTCTGCCGCATCGCCTCGACCACCGCCGCCTCGTCCTCGGCGGACCACTGCTTCAGCATCCGCTGGTGGGGATAGCGGCCGCGGGCGACGAGGTCGCCGACCGTGATCCCGCCGGGCGCGGTCGAGGACTGCGGGAGCAGTCCGAGTCGGCGGGCGACTTCGCGGGAGCGGTACGACGCGATGGCGGCGCCGTCGAGGTAGACCTGGCCGGCTCGGGGCTTGAGCATCCGCGCGAGCGCCGTGAGCAGGGTCGACTTGCCGCAGGCGTTCGGACCGATGATCACGGTGAAGGAGCGGTCCGGGATGTCGACGCCGAGCCCGGTGGCCACGACGCGCTGGTCGTAGGAGAGCGTCAGGTCCTCGGCCCGCAGGCGCGGGGTCCGAGGCCCCGCCGCGGGCGTGCCGGTCGTGCCGTCGGGGTGCGTCGTGCGCGTCATACGCGGCTCTTTCGGGACTCGGTGACCAACAGCCAGATGAGGTACAGCCCGCCGATGATGCCGGTCGCCGTACCGACCGGGAGGAGTGCGGGAGCGAAGAGGCGCTGCGCGAGGAGATCGCTCGCGGTCAGCAGCAGGGCGCCCATGAGCGCGGCGGGCAGCAGCGCGGGACCGGACGCGCGGGTCAGCTTTCGGGCGAGTTGGGGCGCGGCCAGGGCGATGAACCAGATGGGACCGGTCACGGCGGTGGCGAATGCGGCGAGAGCGACGCTGATGACCAGCAACGCCGTGCGGGTGCGGGCCACGCCGACACCGAGGGCCATGGCCGTGGTGTCGCCCATCTCCACCATGGAGAGGCGGCGTGAGAGGGCGAGGGCGAGCGGGAGCAGTACGGCGACGGCGACGAGGATGGCGTTGGCGTGCGGCCAGCCGCGGTTGCTCAGACTGCCGATCAGCCAGGCCTGGGCCTCCAGGGCCTCCTGCCAGGTCGCACGGGTGATCAGATACGAGTTGACGGCGAGCAGCAGAGCGCTGACGCCGATGCCCACGACCACCAGCCGGAAGCCCTGCAGTCCCCTGCCCAGCATGAGGAGGTACATGACGACGGCGGTGGCGAGTCCGCCGATCAGTGCGCCGACGGCGATCTGGGTCATGCTGCCGTGCAGCACGATGATGACCACGAGCGCGCCGACGGCCGAGCCGTTGGTGAAGCCGATGATGTCCGGGCTGCCCAGGGCGTTGCCGGTGAGGCTCTGCAGGATCGCCCCGCTGACGGCGAGGGCCGCGCCGACGCACACCGCGGTCAGCAGGCGCGGCATCCGCAGGGTGTTGACGATGAAGTCCGCGCCGCCCGAGCCGTTGCCCACCACGGCCTGGAGGACTTCACCGACGCTCAGTTCGTAGTCGCCGCTGGTCAGTGTGACGGCCATGACGACCATGAGCAGGGCGAGCACGCCGGCCGTGAGGCCCAGCGTCCGGCCCTGGACGCGGACGGACAGGCCACCCTTCGGGGTGCGCAGGACCAGCCCGCTGACGACGCGCGCATCGCGCCTGCCGCCCTTGGCGGGGGCTTCGGTCTCCCTTACGGGACGTGCGGGGCTCACAGCATCACCAGCTTCCGGCGGCGGCACAGCGCGATGAACAGCGGCGCGCCGAGGAACGCGGTGATGATGCCGACCTGGAGCTCGCCGGGCGCTCCGAGCACGCGGCCGAGGACGTCCGCGCCGATCAGCATGACCGGCGCGAGCAGCATCGAGTACGTGAGCACCCAGCGCTGGTCCGGGCCGACGACGAAGCGTGCGACGTGCGGGACCGCGAGCCCCACGAAGCCGATCGGCCCCGCCGCGGCGGTGGCGGCGCCGCACAGCAGCATGACCGCGACGGCGCCGAGCGCACGGGTACGGCCGACGTTCAGTCCCAGGGCGCGGCCGACCTGGTCGCCCATCGCGAGGGCGTTGAGGGCCGGGGCGAGTACGAGGGCGATCAGCAGTCCCACGGCGACGAACGGCAGGATGACGTACACGACGTCGAAGTACCGGCCGGAGAGGGATCCGACCGTCCAGAAGCGGAACTGGTCGAAGGCGCGCGGGTTGAGCAGCAGGACCGCCCAGTTGAAGGCGTAGAGCACCGCGGTCACCGCCGCGCCCGCGACGACCAGGCGTTCGGGTGTGGCCAGTTTCCGCCCCGAGGAGCCCAGCAGGTACACCGCGACCGACGCGACGGCCGTGCCCAGGAAGGCGAACCAGACGTATCCCAGGACGGATCCGACGCCGAGGAACGCGATGGCCACGACGACGCCGGCGGAGGCGCCCAGGCTGATGCCGAGCATTCCGGGGTCGGCGAGCGGATTGCGTGTCAGGGCCTGCATCAGGGCACCCGACAGGCCGAGTGCCATGCCGACGAGCAGTCCGAGGACGGTTCTGGGGATGCGGTAGTCATGGATGATGACGGAGGTCTCCGAACCGTCCGGATTCCAGAGCACGCTCCATGTCGCGGTGAACGGGATGCCTCTGGTGCCCACCCAGACGCTGAGCAACGAGACCAGTACGAGGGCGCCCAGCAGTACGAGGAGCCCCGTGCCCCGGAGGGCGGTCGCGCCTCTGCCCGCTCGGGGGAGGGCCGCAGGGGCCGCCTGCTCTCCGGACACCGCCCGGGCTTCCACCGACAACGACGACTCCCCCTGGTGTCAACTCGGGTGTACCGCACGACATGGGCCGTACCGACGACAGATCGACGGAACTTAGGTAAGGCTAAGTGAATGTGGCAGGTCGGTCAACGTGCCCACCCGGCGACGGCACGGAAGCAACTCCCCGCCTCCGCAGCCGCCTTGACCGTGGGACCGGAGGCCGACAATGGGGCCCGGGGCCCTCCCCCGAAGGATCTACTTAGTATAGCCTTACCTAACTATTCCCCATGTTCACGGAGGAGAGCCGTATGTCAGCCGAAGGGCCGACGGGAGGACACGTCCTCCGCGAGGCGATCAGAGGGGAACGCCGCCGGGTCGTCGCGGCCTCCCTGCTGGGCATGACCCACCAGGTGTGCGAGGCGCTCGTTCCCGTCGTCATCGGCGTCATCATCGACACGGCGGTGGCGACCGGTTCCTCCGGCACCCTGCTGCGCTGGCTCCTGGTCCTCGCGGGGCTCTTCCTCGTCCTGTCCACGTGCTACCGCACCAGCGCCCGGATCACCGAGGGCGCCGGCGAGCACGCCGCGCACCGACTGCGGCTCCGACTCACCACACGGGTGCTCGACCCGCGGGGCGGCGCCGACGCCAACCGCCTGCCGGGCGCGCTCACCAGCATCGCCACCAACGACGCCCGCCGCGTGGGGTCGGTGGCGACCGTGCTGACCTACGGACTCTCGGCACTCGCCGCCCTCGCGGTCAGCGCGATCGCGCTCATCCGGATCTCCGTACCCCTCGGCCTGCTCGTCCTGCTCGGCATCCCGCCGCTGCTCTGGCTCGGACACCGCATCAGCATGCCGCTGGAACGCCGCAGCGAGGCCGAGCAGGAGCGCGCGGCACACGCCTCCGGAATCGCCGCCGACCTGGTCACCGGCCTGCGCGTGCTCAAGGGCATGGGCGCCGAGTCCGCCGCCGTGGACCGCTACCGCCGGACCAGCCAGGACTCGCTCGCCGCCGCTCTGCGGGCGGCCCGGAGCCGAGCCGGCCACGAAGGCGCCGTACTCGCCCTCACCGGGGTCTTCATCGCACTCATCGGACTGGTGGGCGCGTACCTCGCGATGCGGGGCTCCATCAGCGTCGGCGAGCTGGTGGCCGCGGTCGGGCTCGCCCAGTTCCTGCTGGGTCCCTTCCAGCTCCTGACCTACGTCAACGCCGAGTTCGCCCAGGGCCGCGCGTCCGCCCGCCGTATCGCCGAGGTCCTGGCCTCGCCCGCCGCCGTGGAGGGCGGACAGGACACCCCGGCCGAAGCGGCGGGGTTGCTCACCCTGCGGGGCGTCTCATTGGGCACCCTGCGCTCGCTGGACCTGGACATCCAGCCCGGCAGCGTGACCGGCATCGTCACCCGGGACCCGGCCGCCGCCGTCGACCTGCTGCGCTGCCTGTCCCGGGAGACGGACCCCGCCGGCGGAGTCGTCGCGCTCGACGGGATCCCGCTGACCGACCTCGACCCCGACGCCCTGCGCCGTCACATCCTGGTCGCCCACCACGACGCCGACCTGTTCGAGAACAGCCTCCTGGACAACGTACGCGCAGGATCCGGGACGACCGCGGTCGAAGAGGCCCTGCGGGCCTCTGCCGCCGACGAGGTCGCACGGCTGTTGCCCGAGGGCGAGGACACGGTGCTCGCCGAACGCGGCCGCTCCCTCTCCGGCGGACAGCGGCAGCGCGTGGCGCTCGCCCGGGCACTCGCCGCCGACCGGCGCGTCCTGGTCCTGCACGACCCGACCACCGCGGTGGACACCGTGACCGAGTCCCGCATCGCCTCCCGTCTGCGCGACGTCCGCAAGGGCCGCACCACGGTCCTGGTCACCACCAGCCCGGCGCTCCTCGCCGTCGCCGACCGCGTGGTGGTCCTCGACGACGGTGCCGTGACGGCCGAGGGCCGGCACGCCGAACTGGCCGCCGCGGACGCGACGTACCGGGCGGTGGTCCTGGCATGACGTCCGGACACGCCACGGCCCGCGACACGAAGACCGGGCCCGGCACCACCGCGCGACGACAGGACGAATCACCCGCGAGAGAGACAGAGGCGGAAGAGGCCATGACCGCAACCGGCACCGAGCGAGCACTCCTGCCCACCGCGACCGGTGCCGAGAGCCTCGCCGCGCTGCGCACGATGCTGCGCGGCCACGGTGTCCTCGCGGTGGTCGCGTTCGCCGTCCTCGTCGCGGGAACCGGCATCGGCCTGCTGACGGCCCCCCTGCTCGGGCACATCGTCGACCTGGTCGTGGAGAAGCGCGGGTCGCAGGCGCTGACGGTCCCGCTGGTCCTGCTGATCGTGGTCGCACTGACGCGCGGCGCGGCCGGCGCACTCGGCAGCGCGCTCGTGGCCCGCCTCGGCGAGACCGTGCTCGCGACGCTGCGGGAGCGGTTCATCGAACGGGCGCTGCGGCTCCCGCTCGAACGCGTCGAGGCCGCCGGCTCGGGCGACCTGGTCTCCCGGGTCACCAGCGACGTCTCCGTGATCGCGAAGTCGGTGCGCCAGGCGCTGCCGGAGTTCTCCCGCTCCGCCCTCACCATCGTCCTCACCCTCGTCGGCCTCGCCGTGCTCGACTGGAGGTTCCTGCCGGCCGCGCTGCTCGCCATGCCGGTGCAGGTGCTCTCCGTACGCTGGTATCTGCGCCGCGCCGCCCTCGTGTACGCCGAACACCGCGTCGCCACCGGGGCGTTGCAGCACCAGCTGCTCGACAGTGTCGGCGGGGTGCGGACCGTCCGCGCCTTCCGGCTGAGCGACAGCCACACGGGCCTCCTCGAGGAGCGGTCGAGCGCCGCGCGCGACCTCGCGCTGCGCGGCATCCACATCGTCACCGGGTTCTTCTCGCGGCTGAACCTGGCGGAGTTCATCGGACTGGCGGCGGTCCTGGCCACCGGATTCGTACTCGTGGACAACCGCTCGGTGAGCATCGGTACGGCGACGGCCGCCGCGCTGTACTTCCACAGCCTCTTCAACCCGGTCAACGCCGCGCTGTTCCTCCTCGACGACGCGCAGTCCGCGGGCGCCAGCTTCGCCCGTCTCGTCGGGGTCTCGAACCTCCCGGCGGAGCACGCGCCGCAGCGGCCCGGCACACCGGTGGACGGCTCGGTCAAGGTCAGCGCCCTCAACCACTCCTACGTCCCCGGACACCTCGTGCTCCGCGACGTCGACCTCGATGTGCGCAGCGGCGAACGCGTCGCGCTCGTGGGCGCGAGCGGGGCGGGCAAGACCACCCTGGCCAAGCTCGTCGCGGGTGTCCACGAGCCGGACGGCGGGTCGATCTCGCTGGGCGGGGTGGAGACGCGGGAGCTGGGTCCCGAGGGCGTACGGCGTGCGGTGACGCTGATCAGCCAGGAGGTCCATGTGTTCGCCGGCCCGCTCGCCGAGGATCTGCGACTGGCCAGGCCGGACGCCACCGACGACGATCTGCGGTCGGCGCTGGACCGGGTCGGCGCCCTGGAGTGGGCCGGGGCGCTTCCCGACGGCCTCGCGACCGTCGTGGGCGAGGGCGGGCACCAGTTGACGGTGAGCCAGGCCCAGCATCTGGCCCTGGCGCGCCTCGTGCTCGCCGACCCGCCGATCGCCATCCTCGACGAGGCCACCGCCGACGCGGGCAGCGCGGGCGCCCGGGTCCTGGAGACCGCCGCGCTGAAGGCGCTGGAGGGCCGTACGGGCCTGGTGGTGGCCCACCGGCTCCCCCAGGCGGCCACCGCGGACCGCGTGGTCGTCCTGGACGACGGCCGGGTGGTGGAGACCGGCACCCACGAGGAGCTGGTGGCGGCCGGCGGCCGCTACGCGTCACTCTGGGCCGCCTGGTCGAACAGCCGGCAGGAGTCGGCGGAGCAGGGCGCCGCTACGGGGTGACGGCGGGGCGCGCGGAACGCCGTCACGGAACGAAGCCACCCGCGGGGAAGTCTCCCCGCGGGCGGCTTCGTTCGTTCCGACCGCATGCGACGGCGATCCGACCTCCCACCGACTCTCGCCGATGGCCCCGCCACATGGACGCACGAGACCGCTGTCCTCGGGCTGCGCTCTCCCGGGGACGGCGGACTCGTATCTCGCCGGCTCCGCGTCAGCCCTGCTGGGCCACGAGGCTCGCCGGGCGGAGGTCGGTCCAGTGGGTCTCGACGTAGGCGGTGCACGCCTCACGCGTGTCCTCGCCGAACACGGTCCGCCAACCGGCCGGCACCTCCGCGAAGGAAGGCCACAGCGAGTGCTGGTTCTCGTCGTTCACGAGGACCAGGAAGCGGCCCTGCGGGTCCTCGAACGGGTTGGTGCTCATGCGTTGTCACTCCTTGTGGACATGGCGGTGAACAGCTCCGAGAGCGGCTGTCCGGGGTCGGCTGCCACGGTGCGCAGCAGCCTCTGAAGTTCGTCGGCGAGCCGTCGTGCCTTGGCCGTGCCGAGCAGGTCGGTCGCGTGGATCAGGCCGCAGTGGACCGGCCCGTCACCCTGCGGCTCGTAGAAGCTGAGGGTCAGCCGCGCCCTGGTCGAGCCGGTCGGTACGGCGTCGAGGGAACCGACACCGCCCTCCAGCTGCTCCAGGTCGGCCTGTTCATGGTGGATCACCATGACCTGCGGGCCCTCCTGTGGCAGTCCGGTCGCCCGGACGACCTCCTCGAACGGGACTTCCTGCCGGTCGAGGGCGCCGAGGGTGGTCTCCCGTACCCGGGACAGCAGCTCCGCGAAGGTCGGGTCGCCGGAGGTGTCGGTGCGCAGCACGACCGTGTTGAAGAAGCAGCCGACGAGATCGGCCAGCCGGTCGTCCGTACGGCCGGCGACCATCGTGCCGATGGGCAGGTCCGTGCCCGCGCCGTGGGCGGTGAGCAGCGCCGCCAGGGCGGAGTGCAGCACCATGAACATGCTGGTGCCGGTCGCCCGGGCCAGGTCGTCCACGGCAGCGTGCAGCCGCTCGTCCAGGACGAAGCCCACGTGGTCCGCGCCGGGGGAGGTCGAGCGCGGTCCGTCCGCCGGGAGGGCCAGCTCGGCCGGTACGTCCTTCAACGTCTCGCGCCAGTAGGCGAGTTGGCGGGCTCCCCTGCTGTCCGGGTCGTCCGGGTCGCCCAGGACCTCCAGGGCCCACACGGCGTAGTCCCCGTACGAGACGGGCAGCGGCCGCCACTCCGGCGCCCTGCCTTCCGTGCGCGCCGCGTAGGCAGTCGTCAGGTCACGGAAGAGGGGCACCACGGACCATTCGTCCACCGTGAGGTAGTGCATGGTCAGCAGCAGCGCCTGCTCGCCCGTGGCCGCCGTCAGCAGACGGGCCGTGAACGGTGCGGCGTGCTCCGGCTCCGGGGACCCGGCCGCCCGCTCGGTCAGCCGCGCCTCCAGGTCCGCGCACTCCTCCAGGAGCAGCGTCGGGGGCCGGCCGGTCCGGTGGTGCAGCACGCCGTCCTGCTCCGCGAACGCCGTCCGCAGGGGCTCGTGACGGCCCGCCACGTCGGTGAGGGCCGCGGACAGGGCGTCCGCGTCCAGACCGCCGGGCGAGCGCAGCACGAGGGCGTGGTCGAAGCGGGGGGTACGGCCGTAGGCGTCCCACTGCCAGCGCTGGACGGGGGCGGCGAGGAGCGGCTCCTGACGGTCCGCGACCGGGCGCAGCGCCGGGCGGGCCCTGGACGCGCCCTTGAGCTTGCCCTCGATCCCGGCGACGGTCAGCGCGTCGAAGACGTCCCGGATGCTCAGCTCGACGCCGAACTCGGCACGGATCCGGCCCAGGAGCCGCATCGACGCCATGGAGTGGCCGCCGAGCGCGAAGAAGTTGTCGTGGACGCCGACCTTCTCCAGCTTGAGGATCTCGCCGAACAGCGTGGCGAGCCTGGTCTGCGTCTCGTTGGCGGGCAGCGCGTCGCCGGTCATCGCGGCCCAGTCGGCGACGGGCAGCGCCTTGCGGTCCAGTTTGCCGTTGGGGGTCAGCGGCAGCGGGCCGTCGAGCGCCACGACGAGCGCCGGGACCATGTACTCGGGCAGCTGCCCGGCCACATGGGCGCGCAGCTCCTGCGGGTCCAGCTCCACGGACTCCCCCGCCTCGGGGACGGCGTAGCCGACGAGGCGGACGATGTCGCCGTCCCTGTCGGGGAGCACGGCGGCCTGGGCGACCGCAGGGTGCCCGGCGAGGGCCGCCTCGATCTCGCCCAGTTCGATGCGGAAGCCGCGGACCTTCACCTGGGTGTCGACGCGCCCGAGGAAGTCGAGGTTGCCGTCCGCGCGCCAGCGGGCGCGGTCACCGGTGCGGTACATCCGGCTGCCGGGCGGGCCGTACGGGTCGGCGACGAACCGCTCGGAGGTCAGGGCGTGCTTGCCGAGGTAGCCGCGGGCGAGGCCGCGTCCGGAGACGTACAGCTCGCCGACGACACCCGGCGGGACGGGCCGCAGGTGGTCGTCCAGGACATAGGCGCGGGTGTTGGGGTCGGGCCGGCCGATGGGCACCCTGCCGGCGGGGCGGCCCGCGTGCTCGCGCGAGGGCCACAGCGTGGAGTTGACCGTCGCCTCGGTGAGTCCGTAGGCGCAGATCAGGTGGGCCGTGGCACCGAACCGCTCGAAGACGTCCGGCGGCACCGTCTCCGTGCCGACCAGGACGGTCGATCCCTCGGGCAGCTCGCAGCCGGGCGGCAGGGCCGACACCAGCGACGGCGGCAGGATCATGTGGGTGATCCGCTGCACGGCGAGGAAGTCGGTGAGCGCCGGTCCGGCGACCCGTGCCTCGTCGGTGATGAGGACGAGCCGACCGCCGTGGCAGAGCGCCATGGACAGTTCGAACGCGAAGACGTCGAAGCCGATCGAGGCGAACTGCAGGACATGGCTGTCGCTCTCCAGGTCCATCCGGTCCACGGCGGTGGCGACCAGGCTGGAGATGCCCTCGTGCGGGACGACGACGCCCTTGGGCCGGCCGGTGGAGCCCGAGGTGTAGATGACGTACGCGGCCTGGTCCAGGAGGACCGGCTTCCCGTCGAGCGCGGTCTCCGGCAGGTTCTCCAGCTCGGCGGCCACGGAAGGCTCGTCGAGCAGCACCACCGGTACGCCGGCGACCTCGGGGATCTTGCCCGCGACCGGCTCGGTGCCGACCACGAGCGCCGCCCGGGAGTCCTCGATCATGTAGGCGAGGCGGTCGGCCGGGTGGACGAGATCGAGCGGCAGGAACGCGGCGCCGAGCTTCAGCGCGGCGAGCACCGTGGCGACCATGTCGACCGAGCGGGGCACGGCCACGCCGACCACGCTCTCGGCGCCGGCACCGCGCGCCGCGAGGAGCCGGGCGAGGCGGTTGGCGCGGGCGTCGAGCTCCGCGTACGTCACCGACCGGTCGCGGTCGACGACGGCGACCGCGTCGGGGCGCTCGGCGAGCCGCTGCGCGAACAGGGCCGGGAAGGAATCCTCGTCGACCTCGCGGGCCGTGTCGTTGAAGCCCTCCAGGACCAGCTGCCGCTCGCCGTCGCCGAGGATCTCCGCCGTCGAGACGGGCTGCTCGGGTGCGGCGACGAGGGCCGCGGCGAGACTCCGGAGGCGGTCGCCGAGACGCTCGGCGGTCGCGTGGTCGAACAGCTCCGTGGCGAACTCCAGGCGGCAGCCCAGGGAGCCGGAGCCGCCGTCGGCCGAGGTGGTCTCGGTGAAGCTGAACACCAGGTCGAACTTGGCCGAGTGGATGCGGAACGGCACGTAGTCGGCGTGGAGGCCGGGCAGTTCCAGCGCGTCGCCGGTACGGGCGTGGTAGCCGACCATCACCTGGAACAGCGGGTTGCGGGAGAGGGAGCGGGTGGGGTGGAGCTTCTCCACCACGGACTCGAACGGCACGTCCGCGTGCGAGAACGCGGCCAGGTCGGTCTCCCGGACCCGGGCGAGCAGTTCGGTGAAGCTCGGGTCGCCGCTCAGATCGGTGCGCAGCACGAGCGTGTTGACGAAAAACCCGACCAGGTCGTCGAGCGCCTCGTCGCCGCGCCCCGCGATGGGCGAACCGAGGGGGATGTCCGTCCCGGCGCCCATGCGGTGGAGCAGGGCGGCCACGGCCGCGTGCACCACCATGAACATGCTGGCGCCGGTCTCGCGGGCGAGCCGCTTCAAGCCCTCGTGGACGTCGGCGTCGAACGCGATGTCCAGTTCGGCGCCGGAGAAGGCCGGCCGGGCCGGGCGGGGCCGGTCCGTCGGCAGTTCCAGCTCCTCGGGCGCGCCGTCCAGGGTCGTGCGCCAGTACTCCAGTTGCCGGGCGGCGAGGCTGTCCGCATCGGCCGGGTCGCCGAGCAGCCGCTGCTGCCACAGGGCGTAGTCGGCGTACTGGACGGGCAGCGGCTCCCAGTCCGGTGCCGTGCCGGAGACGCGGGCGGCGTAGGCGGTGGCCAGGTCGCGGAGGAAGGGGCGGTCCGACCACTCGTCGGTGGTGATGTGGTGCAGCAGCAGGACGACGACGTGGTCCTCGGGCGCCAGCTCGACGACCGTGGCACGCAGCGGAAGCTCGGCGGCGAGGTCGAACGGCCTGTTGACGGCGGCCTCGACGAGCGCGGGCAGCTGGTCCTCGGTGGCGTGCAGCCGCTCCACCACGGGCCGTGCCTCGTCGGCGGGCAGCACGCGCTGGACGGCCTGGCCGTCGGGCTCCACGAACACCGTCCGCAGGGCTTCGTGCCGGGCCGTCACGTCGGCGAGGGCGGCCCCCCACGCCTCGACGTCGAGGGCCCCACGCAACCGCATGACCAGCGGGAAGTTGTACGCGGCCGAAGTGCATTCGATCTGCTGGATGACCCACAGTCGCTGCTGGGCGTGGGACAGCGGCAGCTCGTCGGGCCGCTCCCCCGCCGTCAGTGCGGGGCGAGCGGCGCCGTGGGAGGCGGACGCGCGCTCCACGAGTTCGGCGACTGTGGGTGCCTCGAACAGGTCACGGATGGCGAGTTCGGCGTCGAGGGCGGTGCGGGCGCGGCTGACGAGGCGGGTGGCGAGCAGCGAGTGGCCGCCGAGCTCGAAGAAGTCGCCGTCGATGCCGACGCTGCCCTCCGCGAGGCCCAGGACCTCCGCGAAGAGGGCGCAGAGCGTCTCCTCGCGCGGGGTGCGGGGTGGGCGGCTGGTGCCGGTGCCGCCGAATTCGGGGGCGGGCAGGGCCTTGACGTCGAGCTTGCCGTTGACGGTGATCGGGAGCGTGTCCACGGCGACGAGCGCGGTGGGGACCATGTAGTCGGGCAGGCCGGCCTTCAGATGCTCGCGCAGCCGATGGATCAGGGCGTCGTCCGCCTCCGTGCCGTCCTCCGGGGCGAAGTAGCCGACCAGGCGCTTCGTCCCGGTGCTCTCGTTCACGACGACCGCCGCGTGGGCGACGTCGGGATGGGCGGACAGGGCGGAGGAGATCTCGCCCAGCTCGATGCGGTAGCCGCGGATCTTGACCTGGTCGTCGGTGCGGCCGAGGAAGTCGAGGAGGCCGTCGGGGCGCTGCCGTACGAGGTCTCCGGTGCGGTACATCCGCTCACCGGGCTCGCCGAAGGGGTCGGCGACGAAGCGCTCGGCGGTCAGACCGGGGCGGTCGTGGTAGCCGCGGGCCAGGCCGGTGCCGGCGATGTACAGCTCGCCGGGGCAGCCGGGCGGGACCGGCCGCAGCATGGCGTCCAGGATGTGGGCGCGGGTGTTGCGGATGGGGATGCCGACCGTGGGGGTCGCGCTGTCGGTGGTGGAGCCGCCGAGGGTGTTGATCGTGTACTCCGTGGGGCCGTACAGGTTGTAGCCGTAGGTGCCCTCGGTGCGGCGCAGTCGCGTCCACACCGTGTCCGAGACGGCCTCGCCGCCGAGCAGGACGAGCGCGGGGCGGTGCTTCCCGGTCGTGTCGTCCCGGTCCAGCAGGCCCTCCTCGATGAGGAGTTGGGCGTAGGTGGGCGTCACGTTGACCACGTCGACGCGGTGCCGGTCACAGTAGGCGACCAGCGCTTCGGCGTCGCGGCGCAGTTCCTCGTCGCAGACGTGGACCTCGTGGCCCTCGACGAGCCAGAGCAGCTCCTCCCAGGACATGTCGAAGGCGAAGGAGACGGTGTGCGCGATGCGCAGTCGCCGCCCGCCCGCCGAGGCGATGGCCGGGTCGAAGATCTCCCTCTGGTGGTTGAGCTGCATGTTCGTCAGGCCCCGGTAGGGGGTGACGACGCCCTTGGGGCGGCCGGTCGAGCCGGAGGTGTAGATGATGTAGGCCGGGTGCTCGAGGCGGTCGGTCACGTCGTGGGCGAAGGCGGGCCGTTCGGCGTCGGTGATCCCGCTGCCGGAGAGGGCGGCCAGTTCGGCGGCCACGGCCTCGTCGTCCAGGAGGAGTTCGGGGGCGACCGGGCCGGTGTCGCCGCGCAGGCTCGGGGCGACGGCGGTCGTGGACACCAGGCACAGCGGTCCGGTGTCCTGGGCCATCAGCCGCAGCCGGTCGGCGGGGTGGTCGAGGTCGAGCGGCAGATAGGCGGCGCCGGTGCGCAGCACGGCGAACAGGGCGGCGACCATGTCGATGGAGCGGGGCAGGGCGAGTGCGACGGCCTTCTCGGGTCCCGCGCCGCGAGCCAGCAGGAGCCGGGCGATCCGGTTGATGTGCTCGTCCAGTTCGGCGTACGTCAGAGCACGCTCGCCGAAGACCAGCGCCACCGCGTCGGGGGTGCGGGCGACCTGGTCGGCGAGCATGTCGGCGACGGTCTCGTTCGGTACGGGCTCGCGGCCCCCCTCCCAGCCGGCGCGCAGCGCGGCACGCTCGGCGGGCAGCAGCAGGTCGACGTCGACGGTCCGGGCGTTGGCGGCGGACGCGCCGTCCAGGGTCTCGGCGAGCCGCCCGAGGACGGTCGTGAACCGTCCGAGGATCGCGGTGGCGTCCTCCGTGTCGAACAGGTCGGGGCGGGCCGCCAGCGTGACCCTCAGCCGGGTCTCGGGCGTCACGATCAGGGTGAGCGGGAAGTGGGTGCCGTCCACGTTCGACACGTCGGTGATCCCGTGCCGCTGCCGGAGCGTCGCGGCCCGGTCCTCGCCGTCGGCCGAGCGGAGCACGAACAGGGTGTCGAACAGACGGCGGTGACCGGTCTCCTGCTGGAGGGTTCCGAGACCGACGTACTCGTACGGCATGACGTCGGCGCGCTCGGTCTGCATCCGCCGCAGCAGGTCGAGCAGCGGCTCGTCCGGGGCGAACGCGACGCGTGCCGGGATCGTGTTGAGGAACATGCCGATGATGCCGGCGGCGTTCGGTACGTCCGCGGGCCGTCCGGCGACGGCGGTACCGAAGGCGACGTCGCCGCGGCCGGTCATCGCCGAGAGGACGAGGCCCCAGGCCGCGTTCAGCAGGGTGTTGAGGGTGAGTCCGTGCCGGCGGGCCAGCTGACGCAGCCGGTCGCTGGTGTCCTTCGTGAGTACGTCGTCGAAGTCGACCGGGATGACCGGTCCGGCGTCACGCCCGGTCGGGGCGACCAGGGTCGGCTCGTCGAATCCGGAGAGCGCGCCGCGCCAGGCGTCGAGGGCCTGCGCGGTGTCCTGTTCGTCCAGCCAGGCCAGGTAGTCGCGGTACGAGCCGGGGGCGGGCAGACCGGTGGTGTCGCCGGCCCGCTCGTACAGCGTGAACAGCTCTTCCAGGAACAGCCACGCGGACCAGCCGTCCCACAGAATGAGGTGGTGGGTGACGACGAGGCGGTCACGGCCGTCGCCGAGCCGGATGAGCAGCAGCCGGCACAGCGGAGCCGCGGAGAGGTCGAAGCGCCGACGGCGGTCGACGGCCGACAACTCGTCCACGCGGGCGCGCTGCTCCTCGGCCGACAGGCCGGACACGTCGATCTCGACCAGGGGTATCTCCGCGCCGTCGGCGATGAACTGCACGGGCCGGGGCAGACCGTCGCTGGTGAACCCGGCGCGCAGGCTGGTGTTCCGCTCCAGCAGCGCCCGGCCGGCGGCCCGCAGTCGTTCGGTGTCGAGCCGGTGGTCGAAGTCCAGGGTCTCCTGCGAGAGGTAGACGTCGAGCGCGTCGCCGGCGTCGTACGTGGCGTGGAAGTACATGCCCTCCTGGAGCGGGGAGAGCGGCCAGATATCGGCGACCGGCAGCCCGGCGGCGGCTTCGACGCGCGCGGTCTCCTCCGGCGACAGTTCGAGGCCGCCCAGCGGGCCGGGGGCCTCGGGCCCGGCCGGCGCGCCGGCGGTCAGCTGGGCGAGCAGCGCCTGGAGGGCGGGGTCGACCTGCGCACCGGACTGTGCCTGGGCGGCCAGCATCGCCTGGAGGGCGGCGGCGGCCTGTCCGGCGTCGGCGGCGGAGACGGTGACACCGGTGGCGGGCGTCTCCGCGGTCGGTGCGGTCGGCTCGTCCGGCACGCTCGCGGCCGCCGCGGCGAGCGCGGCGGGCGTGCGGTGCTCGAACACATCGCGCGGGCTGATGGTCAGTCCCCTCTCACGGGCCCGGGTGGCGACGGCTATCGAGGTGAGGCTGTCGCCGCCGAGCATGAAGAAGTCGTCGTCGGCACCGATCCCGGGCAGGCCGAGGACGTCGGTGAAGATCGCGCACAGGGCGCTCTCCCGCTCGTCGCGGGGCGCGCGGCCGCCGGCCACGGGGGCGACGGACGGCGAGGGCAGGGCGTTCTGGTCGAGCTTGCCGCTCGGTGACAGCGGCAGTTCGTCGAGGACCGCGACGGCGCTCGGCACCATCGCCGCGGGCAGCGCCTCGGCGAGCGCCCCGTGGAGGGCGGCGGTGTCCGGAGCGGTGCCGGGGCGGGGAACCGCGTAACCGAGGAGCGCACCGTCGCGGACGATCACGGCGGCTCGGGCGACGCCCGGGAGGGCGGCGAGGGCGCTCTCGATCTCGCCCAGCTCGATCCTGTTGCCACGGATCTTCACCTGCCGGTCGGTGCGCCCGAGGTACTCCACGGCCCCGTCGACACGGCGGCGGACCAGGTCACCGGTGCGGTACATGCGCGCGCCCGGCGCGCCGAACGGGTCCGCGACGAACCGCTCGGCGGTGGTGCCGGCCCTGTCGTGGTAGCCGCGTGCCAGCTGGACCCCGGCGAGGTAGAGCTCGCCCGGCACCCCGTCCGGCACGGGACGCAGGAGAGTGTCCAGCACGTGCAGCCGGGTGTTCCACACCGGCCGGCCGATGGGGACGGCGGGCTCGGTGCCGCCTTCGTACGGGAAGTACGTCACGTCCACGGCCGCTTCGGTGGGCCCGTACAGATTGTGCAGGGGTACGGGGCCTCGCCCGTGGCGGGATGTCAGCTCCGACCAGCGCCGGGCGTCCGGGCCGGTGAGCGCCTCGCCGCTGCAGAAGACGCGGCGCAGGCTCGCCGCCCAGTCCGCGGTGCCCGGACCGGCCTCCATGACCCGGACGAAGGCGGCCAGCATGGACGGGACGAAGTGCGCTGTGGTGATCCGCCGGGTGTGGATCAGCTCGGCCAGGTAGGCGGGGTCGCGGTGGCCGTCGGGTCGGGCGAGGACGACGGTCGCGCCCTCGGTCAGGGCCCAGAAGAACTCCCACACCGAGACGTCGAAGCTGGACGGGGTCTTCTGGAGCACCCGGTCGTCGGCGCCGAGCCCGTACTCGCCCTGCATCCAGGCGAGTCGGTTGACGACGGCCCGGTGGGTGACGGTGACCCCCTTGGGGCGGCCGGTGGAGCCGGAGGTGTAGATCAGATACGCGGGGTGGTCGGGCCCCGCCTGTGCCACGGGCGCGTCGGGCACGTCCGTGTCGGGCTCCACGGCCGTGCCGGCGACGTCCTCCGTGCCGACCAGAACGTGGTGGAGCCCCGGCGCGTCCGGCAGCCGCCGGGCCGCCTCGACGGTGGTCACGACCGTACGCGCCCCTGAGTCGCCGAGCATGAAGGCCACCCGGTCGGCGGGGTAGTCGAGATCCACGGGCAGGTAGGCGGCGCCGGTCTTGACCACCGCGAGCAGCGCGACCATGAGTTCCGCCGAGCGCGGCACGGCGACGGCGACGAACCGTTCGGGGCCCGCACCGCGCGTCCTCAGCCGGCGGGCCAGGGCTTCGGCGCGCCGGTCGAGTTCGGCGTAGGTCAGGGTGGTGTTCTCGAAGACGACGGCCGGTGCGTCGGGGGTCAGCGCCACCTGTGCGGCAAGGAGCGTGGCGAGGGTGGCGTCCGGGTCGGGGAGCGGGTGTCCGGTGGCGTTCAGCTCGGTGAGGCGCTCCCGCTCGCGCTCGGACAGCAGTCCGGTGCGGGCCACACGGCGCTCGGGGTCGTCGGCGAGGGTCCGCAGCAGCGCTTCGAGGCGGTGGGCGAGCACGGCGGCGGAGATCCGGTCGAGCCGGGCGGCGTCGTACGTGAGCCGCAGCGACAGATGTCCCTCGCGCCGCTCGACGATCAGCGCGAGCGGGTAGTGCACGGCGTCGAGCACTTCGGTGCCGGTGACGAGGGGCTCCTCGGCGGCCTGCCCGGCGCCCGTCGGGTAGTTCTCGAAGACCACGAGGGTGTCGAAGAGTTCGCCCGGGCCGTGGCCGGCGATCCGCTGGATGTCGGCGAGACCGAGGTGCTGGTGGTCCAGGAGCGCCGCGTGCTCGTCCTGGATCCGTTGGAGCAGCTCGGCGAGGGACTCCTCGGGCCGCGGGTTCACCCGGGCCGCAACGGTGTTGATGAAGAGGCCCACGGCCGAGTCCAGGCCCTCGACCTCGGTGGTGCGACCGGACACGGTGGTGCCGAAGACGACGTCCTGACTGCCGGTGAGACCGCCGAGCAGCAGGGCCCAGGCTCCGTGGACGACCGTGCTCAGGGTGATGCCGAGGGTGCGGGCGCGCCCGGTCAGTTCGTCGGTGAGGGCTTCGGAGAGCCGGACGTCGACGCGCTCGTGTCCGGTGGGCGTCGGCGTGTCGTCGTTCCGCGCGCCGGCGAGGGCGGGAAGCCGGGTCGGGCCCTCCAGACCGGACAGGGCCTGGCGCCACGCGTCGCGGGCGGCGTCCCTGTCCCGGCCTGCCAGCCACGACAGGTACCCGTACGGGCCGGTGGGCGTCGGGAGGGTCTCGCCCCGGTAGGCGGTGGTGAGTTCCCGCAGCAGGACGGAGACCGACCAGCCGTCGGCGATGATGTGGTGCAGGGTGAGCAGCAGCCGGTGGCGCTGTCCGTCCCGGATCAGCGTGGCCCGCATCAGCGGTGGCCGGGCCAGGTCGAACCGCTCGGAGCGGTCCTGTCGCAGGATGTCCTCCAGGGCGGTCCGCTCGGTGTCGGCCTCGGCCCACGGCAGGGTCACGTGGTCGGCAAGCCGCTGGACGACGTCGCCGCCGGGCAGTTGGCGGAACGAGGCGCGCAGCAGCGGGTGCCGGTCCAGCAGCAGCTGGAGTGCCCGGCGCAGCCGGTCCGGTTCGACGGTGTCCGCGAGGTCGAGGAGTTCCTGGACGACGTAGAGGTCGCCGACCTCCTGGTCGAACGCGGCGTGGAAGAAGAAACCTTCCTGGAGCGGCGAGACGGGCAGGGCGTCCTCGTCGAGCTCCACCTTCCGGGTGGTCGCCGGCGTGGCTTCGGCCGCCGTCCGTTCGGCGGTCCTGGCGAGCGCCGCCACGGTCCGCCGGCGGAACACGTCACGGGGCGTGATCGCGAGTCCGGCGGTGCGGGCGCGGTTGACGAGCTGGATCGCGACGATGCTGTCGCCGCCCAGCTCGAAGAAGCTGTCGTGGACGCCGACCGACGGCAGGTCGAGCACCTCGGCGACGAGCGCGGCGAGCGCGGTCTCGGTGGGCGTCGTGGGCGCGTCGCCCCCGGCCATCGCCGTCCACTGCGGAGCGGGCAGGGCGCGGCTGTCGAGCTTGCCGTTCGGCGTCAGCGGCAGCGGCCCGTCGAGACGGACGAGGGCCGAGGGGATCATGTGGTCCGGGAGGGTCTCCGCGACCTGGGCGCGTGCCCGCGCCACGGCGGCGTCGGGGTCGGCGGCGGTACCGCTCTCGGCGACGAGGTAGGCCACGAGCCGGTTGACGTTCCGGTGGTCCTGGCGGACGAGGACGGCGGCCTGGGCGATGCCGGGGCAGGCCATGAAGGCGCTCTCGATCTCGCCGGGCTCGATCCGGTGCCCTCGGATCTTGAGCTGGCCGTCCGCGCGGCCGAGGAACTCCAGGTTGCCGTCGGCGCCCCAGCGCACCCGGTCGCCCGTCCGGTACATGCGGCTGCCCGGTTCGCCGTACGGGTCGGCGACGAAGCGTTCCGAGGTGAGCGCCTGCCTGCCGAGGTAGCCGCGGGCGAGGCCGCGCCCGGCGACGTACAGCTCGCCTTCGGCGCCCACGGGGACGGGCCGGAGCGCCGAATCGAGCACGTAGGCACGGGTGTTGGGGTCAGGGCGGCCGATGGGGGCCGGTCCCGGGCGGTCCGGTTCGGCGAGCCACAGGGTGGAGTTGACCGTCGCCTCGGTGAGGCCGTAGGCGACCACGACCTGGACCCGTCCGGACCAGCGGGCGATGAGCTCCCCGGGCACCGCCTCGGTGCCCACGACCAGTACCGATCCTTCGGGCAGCTCGCAGTCCCGGGGCAGCGCCGAGACGAGCGAGGGGGGCAGGATCATATGGGTGGCGCGGTGGCGGGCGATGTAGTCGGTGAGGGCCGGTCCTGCGACGCGCCGCTCGGCGGGTACGACGATCACGCGGCCGCCGACGCACAGCGACATGATCAGGTCCCAGACCGTCACGTCGAAGCCCACGGAGGCGAACTGGACGACACGGCTTTCGGGGGTGATGCCGATGCGGTCGGTGGCGGTGGCGATGAGGCTGCCGACGCCGTCGTGCGAGACGACGGCCCCCTTGGGGCGGCCCGTGGAGCCGGAGGTGTAGATGACGTACGCGGCCTGGTCCAGGGCGATGGGCAGGTCGAGGTCCGCGTCACCGAGGCCGGCGCACTCGGCCGTCACGGACGGTTCGTCGAGCAGCAGGTGTGCGACGCCGGGGGCGTCGGGGAGCGTGCCGGACAGCTCGCGCGTGGTGATGACGGTGCGCGCGCCCGCGTCGGTCAGCATGTAGGCGATGCGGTCCTGCGGGTGGTCCGCGTCCAGCGGCAGGTAGGCGGCTCCGGCCTTCATCACCGCCAGCAGGGAGACGACGAGTTCGGGCGAGCGCGGGAGCGCCACGCCGACGACGTCCTCGGTGTGGACTCCGCGGGTGGCGAGGAGGCGGGCCAGCCGGTTGGCGGCCGCGTTCAGCTCGCCGTACGTGAGGTCCCGGTCCTCGTACCCGAGCGCGACGGCGTCGGGCGCCCGCCGCACCTGCCGCTCGAAGGCGGCCGGCCAGGACAGCTCGGGGACCTCGCGCGGTGACACGCCGAACTCGTCGAGGAGTCGGGCGCGCTCCGCGTCAGACGTCAGTTCGATGTGGCCGAGTGGGCGGTCGAGGTCCGAGACGAGGGCGTGCAGGACGGCGAGGAAGCGGTGCTCGTGGTGGCGCAGTGCCTCTTCGTCGCAGACCTCGGCGTCGGCGTCGAAGTAGACACGGATGCCGTTGCCCGGCGCGCGCTCGGCGAAGCTCAGGGCCAGGTCGCTGACCGGGCCGAGCCAGATCGGCGCGAGTTCGGCCTCCTGGCCGGGGAATCGCAGGTCTTCGGCGCGGGGCAGGATGTTGACGGTCGGGCCGACGAGTTCCGGCACTCCGTCCGTCAGTCCCAGCTCCCTGGCCAGGTCTTCGGCGCGGTAGCGCCCGTGGGCGACGGCTTCGGCGATCGCGTGCCGTATCTCGGTCAGGAGCTCGACGCCGGTCGTGCCGGGGGGGACGGAGACGCGCAACGGGACGATGTTGGACACCATCCCGGGGATGGTGGCGGACGCCGTGTCCTCGCGGGCGGCGATCGGCAGGCCGAGCACGAGGTCCTGCTCACCGCTGACGCGGTGCAAGTAGGCGGCGACGGCGGCGATCAGCAGTCGGGAGGTGCGTACACCGGCGGTGTCGGCGGCGGCGTTCAGCCGGTCGGTGGCCTCGGCGGACAGCTCGGTCGTGCGGCGCAGGCGCCGCGTCATGGGCGAGGGCGCCCGCTCGACCAGGCGTACGGGCTGGGGCCGGTCGGCCATGCGGCCCAGCCAGTAGGCACGGTCACGCTCGTGGCGGTCGGAGGCGCGGTAGGCGCGGTCGGCGTCCACCAGGTGGGTCAGGGACCAGTCGCGCGGGGCGGGTGCCTGCTCTTCGGCGGTGTAGAGCTCGCCGGCCCGGCGGGTGATGAGCGCGACGCCCATGCCGTCGGTGACGATGTGGTGGTAGCGCTGGTACCAGGCGACGTGGTCGTCCGCGAGCCGTAGCAGTGCCTGGGCGAAGAGCGGGTCACCGGCGAGGTCGACGGGACGGTCGCGGTCGGCGGTCATCCAGGCGGTGGCGGCGGCTTCGGGATCCGGGGCGCCGCGCAGGTCGACGACGGGGATGTCGACGGGGGCGCGGCGGGGTGTCTGCCGGGGGGTGCCGTCATCGGCGCCGACGCGTACGTGCAGGCATTCGGCCTCCTCGACGGCCGTGCGCACGGAGGCGGTGAGCCGGTCGAGGTCGGTGTCGCCACGCAGGTCGAGGACGAAGACGATGTTGTAGGCGGAGCTGTCGGGTTCGATCTGCTGGGCCAGCCAGATCCCGGACTGCCCACCGGTGAGGGGGATCCCGGAAGCGGCGGACGTCCGGTCCGACTCGACGTCAAACATCGTTCGAAAGGGCCTTTCCCTGGTGGTGCGCCGGTGGTCGGTGCGGGCCCCACCCCGCCGCGGAATGCCGGCGGCGGGATGGGACCCGCGGTGGTGCTGCGACTACTTGATGGCCGCCAGCAGCGGCTCGATCTGGTCGATCGCGTACGGGATCGACAGGACCGTGTTGAAGGAGAAGGCCGCGCCGATGTCCGGGTCCTGGTACGGCACGAACAGGTCGCGCTTCTCCTGCTGGACCTTCAGCTTCGTGTAGAGCGGCTCGGCCTTGATCCGGTCGTTGGCCTCGGTGCTGGAGGTGACCCAGACGAGCCGGTCGACGTCGAGCACGTTCAGCTTCTCGGCACTCAGCTCGGCTACGTTGTAGCCCGGCTTGGCCAGGGAGTCGATCTCGGGCTTCGGCTTGAAGCCGAGTTCGGAGAAGAAGATCGCCTTGGGGTCGGTCTTGGTGAAGGCGGAGTACTTGCCGGCCTCGAAACTGTCGGCCACGGCCAGGGTCTTCTGCGCGAACTCGGGGTGCTTGTCCCGGACGGCCTTGAAGCGCGTGTCGATGTCCGTGATCAGCTTCTCGGTCTCGGTGTCCTTGCCGAGCGCCTTGCCGATCTGCCGGGTCATGACCTGCCAGGGCGCACCGTAGTCGGGGTGCTCCTTGGGCTGGGCGACGACCTTGGTGAACTTGGAGAGCGTGTCGTACTGCTCCTTCTTCATGCCCGAGTACTGGGCGATGACCAGGTCCGGCTGGAGCGCGGCGATCTTCTCCATGTTGTACTCGTCGCGCTCACCGACGATCTGCGGCTGGTCGGATCCCCACTTGTCCTTCGTCCAGGGCCACTTGCCGTACGGCTTCTCCTTGAACCAGTCCACCGAACCGACCGGCTTGATCCCCAGGGCCAGCACGGCGTCCTGGTCGGAGAGGCCGAGCGTGACGATCTTCTTCGGCTCCTTGTCGATCGTCGTGCTGCCGTACTTGTGCGCGACGGTCACGGGGAAGGCCGCGGTCTTCGAGCCGTCGCCGGCCCCGGCCGACGGCTTGGACTCCGTCTTCTCGGTGCCGCCCCCACAGGCGGCCAGAGCGAGCGCGGCGACGGCGGCGACGGCCACGCGGGGGATGTTTCCGGCGAACCGCGCGAGCGCGGGACGTGGTCCAGTGGACACGGATGTTCCTTTCACGGGGGTTTCACGGTGCGTGCCACGACCGCCGTGCACGAGGGCATCGCGGCGGGCGGGGCGTGTGGGGGTGGCGTGCGAGGGGGGGGCGTCGGGCCCGGGGAGCGGCCGCTAGCGGGCCGTGCCGATCCCGTCGGCGACCGGTCGGAGGTCGTCGGGGTCACTCTGCGGGCGTCGTTCGACGATCGAGTCGAGGATCTCGCCGACCCGGATCGCGGTGTTGGAGAGCAGCGACGACGTGATGCCGTGGGTGTGCTCGGTGCCGCCCTGGAGGTAGATCCCGCACCGCAGTGCGGCGTCGGTGGCGAGGCGGTAGTCCCGCTCGACCCGGACGCGGCCCTGGTCGTCCCGGTGGCAGCGGTCGCCGACCTCGCCGAGGAGACCGAGGGGCTCCGCCTGGCTGTAGCCGGTGGCGTAGACGACGACGTCGGCGTCCAGGGTCGACTCCTCCCCGGTGACCAGGGACGTGACGGTGGCGCGGACCGTGCCGTCCGTCTCCTCGACGCCGGTGAGCCGGGAGACGTTGATGAAGCGCAGCCGCTCCTTCCCGAGCACCTTCTCCTGGTACGCCTGTCGGTACAGGTCGTCGATCAGGTCGATGTCCACCACGGAGTAGTTGGTGTTGCCGTGGTAGTCCATCAGCTTGCGCTTGATGGCGTCGGGGGCCGTGAAGTACTCGTCGACGGCGGCGGGGTCGAAGATGCGGTTGGCGAAGCTGCTGTCGTCGGCCGGGCTGTAGCCGTAGCGCGAGAACACCGCGCAGACCTCGGCCTCGGGGAAGCGCCGGTGCAGGTACGCGACGTTCTCGGCGGCGCTCTGGCCGGCGCCGACGACGACGAACCGGGTGGGGTCGGCGCCCTCCAGGCCGTCGACCTTCGCCAGCAGTTCGGAGTTGTGCCAGACGCGGTCGGTGCGCTCGACGCCTTCCGGCATCAGCGGGCGAAGTCCGGTACCGATGACCAGGTTTCGGGCCCTGTGAACCACCGTCTCGGATCCGGAACGGGCCGTCACGTCCAGGTACTCGGTCACTCCGTCCCGTACGACGGGCTCGACGGCGATGACCTCGTGGCCGTAGGAGACCATGTCGTCGACCTTCGCCGCCGCCCACTCGAAGTAGTCGTGGAACTCCACGCGCAGCGGGAAGAGGTTCTTGTGGTTGACGAAGTCGACGAGGCGTTCCCTGCTCTGCAGGTAGCAGAGGAAGCTGTATTCGCTGGCCGGGTTCCGGAGCGTCACCAGGTCCTTGAGGAACGACACTTGCATGGTCGCGTCGTCGATCAGCATGCCGCGGTGCCAGCCGAAGCCGGCCTGGCGCTCGAAGAAGTGAGCGGTGACCGCCTCCTGCCTGCCGACGCGCGCGTTGTGCTCGCTGAGCGCTATCGCCATGGCCACATTGGACGGCCCGAAGCCGATTCCTATGAGGTCGTGGACCAGAGGTGCGTCGCCAGGATGAACCTGAGACATGTCACTCCCATCGTGCAGGACGGCCGCTTGCGAGGCGTGGGGGAATACGAGGCGTCGGGCACGCCAAGAGCGACACCCGATCGGAACTTAGGTGAGGCTAACCTGATCTAAGCGCCCTGTCGAGACGGTTGAGCGAGGCCGCTTGGCCGAAAATCGACCTCAACAGCCTTCAGAATCACGCCTGTTGCAGAGTTAGGTAAGCCTTGCTTTACTTGGCGCCGGTCAGTCGCTCTCTCGAGGAGGATCCCCATGCGGGTCGTCATGTTCGGTTACCAGACCTGGGGGCATCGCACCCTGCAAGCACTCCTGGAGTCCGAGCACGACGTGGTCCTTGTCGTGACACACCCGAAGAGCGAGCACGCCTACGAGAAGATCTGGAGCGACTCGGTCGCCGAGCTGGCCGAGGAGAACGGCGTCCCCGTCGTCATCCGCAACCGGCCCGACGACGAGGAACTGTTCCAGCGCCTCAAGGAGGCCGACGCGGACATCATCGTCGCCAACAACTGGCGCACCTGGATCCCGCCGCGCATCTTCAACCTCCCCCGTCACGGCACGCTCAATGTCCACGACTCCCTGCTGCCCAAGTACGCCGGCTTCTCACCCCTGATCTGGGCGTTGATCAACGGCGAGCCCGAAGTGGGCGTCACGGCCCACCTGATGGACGACGAGCTCGACGCGGGCGACATCGTCGTCCAGCGGGCGGTCACCGTCGGGCCGACCGACACGACCACCGACCTGTTCCACAAGACCGTCGACCTCATCGCCCCCGTCACGATCGGCGCCCTCGACCTGATCGCCTCCGGGCAGACCGAGTTCACCCGGCAGGACCGCTCCCAGGCCAGCTTCTTCCACAAGCGGGCCGAGGAGGACATCCGGATCGACTGGGACTGGCCCGCCGACGTACTGGAGCGCCTGGTCCGCGCCCAGTCCGCTCCGTACCCCGCCGCGTTCACCTTCCACAAGGGCAAGCGCCTCGAAGTGCTGTCCGCCGTGGTCTCCGAAGGCCGCTACGGCGGTACCCCGGGCCGGATCTTCTACCGCGAGGGCGACGGTGTCGTCATCGTCGCGGGAGCCGACGCCCGCACCGGCCGCAACCACGGCCTGGCCATCACTCGCGTCCGCACCGAGGAGGGGCACGAGATGGGCGCGACCGAGTACTTCACCTCCATGGGCGGCTACCTCTCCAGCCGCCCCTGACGATCGGATCCGCATTCATGCGTACCGCACGGCCGCGGCACTACCTCATGTGCCCGCCCACCCACTTCGACGTGGTCTACTCCATCAACCCGTGGATGGACCCGGCGAAGCCCGTCGACACCCAGCTGGCGATCGACCAGTGGGAACGGCTGCGCGAGGTCTACCTGAGCCTCGGGCACACCGTCGACGTGATAGACCCCGTGCCCGGACTGCCCGACATGGTCTTCGCCGCCAATGGAGCCACGGTCGTCGACGGCCGCGCCCTGGTGGCCCGGTTCCGGGACGCCGAGCGCATCGCCGAGGGCCCGGCCTACCACGACTGGCTGCGCGACAACGGCTTCCCGGACCTGCGCACGGCGGACTTCGTCAACGAGGGTGAGGGCGACTATCTCCTCACCGGGGACTGGCTGCTCGCCGGCACCGGATTCCGCAGCGATCCCCGCTCGCACGACGAGGCGCAGGAGTTCTTCGGACGCCCCGTCATCGGCCTCACCCTGGTGGATCCGAACTACTACCACCTGGACACGGCTCTGTCCGTACTGGACGAGAACACGATCGCGTACTACCCGCCCGCGTTCTCGCCGGGGAGCCTCTCGGTGCTGCGGCGCCTGTTCCCGGACGCCGTCATCGCCACGGACGAGGACGCGGCCGTCTTCGGACTCAACGCCACGTCCGACGGCCGCCACGTGGTGCTGCCGCACAACGCCACCGGGCTGACCCAGCAGCTCCGCGACCGTGGCTTCGACCCGATCGGGGTGGACCTGTCGGAGCTCCTCAAGGCGGGCGGCAGCGTGAAGTGCTGCACGCTGGAGCTGCGCAGCGCCGGCTGAGCACCGGGGGGCCCAGCCGGTCCTGGGCCCCTCGGCGGACGGTGCCGCGTGGGGCGAGAATCCCCGCGCGGCACCACTCCGGAGGGCGTGTCGCGAAAGTCCCGCCTGGCCCGCGGGCGAGCGGCGCTACCTTCGCAACAGCCCCTAGGGCTCGATCAGTCCGACGCGTATGGCGTAGCGGGTGAGTTCCAGTCGGTCGCGCAGCCCCAGCTTCTGGAGCAGGTTGGCCCGGTGGCGTTCGACGGTCTTGGCGCTGATGAAGAGCAGGTCGCCGATCTCCTTGGAGGTGTGACCCTCGGCGACGAGTTTGAGGATCTCCTCCTCCCGGTCCGTGATGGCCTTGTCGGGCAGTGGCCTGCCCTGCTCGGCCCGGTCCAGGTACCTGCGGATCAGGGCCGTCTCCGCCCCGGGGTAGATGAAGGGTTCGTCGCGCATGGCGGCCCGGCACGCTTCGACGAGATCGCGGTCGGCCACGGACTTGAGCACGTAACCGCTCGCGCCGGCCTTGAGCGCTTCGAAGAAGTACTGCTCGTTGTCGTACATCGTGAGGATCAGGATCCGCACCTGCGGCTGGAGTCGGCTGAGTTCACGGGCGGCCTGCAGGCCGGTCCGGCGGGGCATGGAGATGTCGAGGACGGCCAGGTCGATCCGCTCGGTGCGAGCGAGGGCGACCGCCTCCGCTCCGTCCGCGGCCTCGGCCACGACGGTGAGATCGGGCTCGGCGTCGAGGATGAGGCGTACCCCGCCGCGTACCAGCGCATGGTCGTCCGCCAGCAGGATTCGGGTGGGGCCCGCCGCGGTCATGCCGTCCTCCCCTTCGCTCCGCCGGTGGCGTCCAGGCGGACCTCGGTGCCTCCGCTCTCGCCAGGACCGATCGTCAGGTCCGCACCGATGAGCAGGGCGCGTTCACGCATCCCTCGGATGCCGGCGCCTTCGGCCGCCCGTCCGATCCCCCGGCCGTCGTCCCGGACCAGCAGGCGCACTCCCCCTTGGGACAGGGGGCGCAGATGGAGGTCGACGCGGCTCGCGCCCGAGTGACGCGCGGTGTTGGTGAGCCCTTCCTGGGCGACGCGGTAGAGGACGAGTTCGGTCTCCTGGTCGAGCTTCGGCAGACCGGCGTCGACATGGGGACGTACGGTCAGCCCGCGGGTGGAGAACTCGGTGGCCAGGGACCTGAGCGCGCTGAGCAGACCCAGCTCCTCCAGCACTCCGGGCCGCAGCCGGCGCGCGATGCGCCGGATCTCGTCGAGACTCCCGCGGGTGGTCTCCTGCGCCTGTCGCAGCTCGTCCCGGAGCGCGTCGGGCGCGTGGTCGGCGGAGTGCTTCAACTGGAGGAGTACGGCGGTCAGGGTCTGCCCGACCTCGTCGTGGAGCTCCTGTGCGATGCGCTGGCGTTCCGCCTCCTGCGCGGACAGGACGCGGGCGCTGCTGGTGGCGCGTTCGGCTTCGAGACGGTCCAGCATCGTGTTGAACGTACGGGTCAGCTCGGCCATCTCGCCGTGGCCCGTCACCGCGGGGCGGCGGCCCGGCTTGAGAAGGTCGGCGGTCAGCATCGCCCGGGTGAGCCGCTGGAACGGTGCGAGGCCGACCCGGAGCAGGAGGGCGTTGACGATGAGCATGGCGATCAGCCCGGACACGAGCACGATCGCCTCACCGAGGAGCACGGGGGTGGAGACGGTGACCGGGCCCAGCAGCAGAAGGACCGCGACGACGAGGACGGCGGCGTTGAGCAGGAAGATCCGCCAGTACAACGACACGATCCCGCCTCTCCCGACCGGCTGTCCGCCCGCCCGACCCATGGAACATTCGTCCCGCAGGCACCCTGTGACCTGCGGCGGGACCCACGTCCCCGCTCCATCCTGACCAGTGTCCCAGGGTCATGTCCATCCGTGCCGACACCCATGTCCGACACCTCCGCGCGGATGGCACCATGTCGGGGCCACGGAGCGAGCGAAACGTCGCTCCCCGTGGCGGAACCCTGGTTGAGACGAACAGAAGGGACGGGCCTGTGCCTGCTCCGCGGATGAGAACGACACCCCTGCCCGGCATCGGTGTCCAGTACGACCTCACCACGCGTGAGCACCGCCATCTGTCGGTCATCGCGCACCGCGACGGCACCCGGTCGGTGAACGTCTACCGGGCCGACGACCCCGACGCGTGTGCCCAGTCGCTCCATCTGACCGAGGCGGAGACGGCCTCGCTGATCGACGCGCTGATGCCCGCCCATCACAGCCCGAACGTGCTGCACACGACCGACCTGGGGCTGGTCGCCGAACGCATCGAGCTGTCCGCACAGTCGCACTGGAACGGGCGGGTCCTCGGCGAGATGCGGATGCGTACCGAGACGGGCGCCTCCGTCGTCGCCGTACTGCGCCGGTCAGGTGCGATCCCCTCCCCCACGCCGGACTTCCGGCTGGCGGGCGGAGACACCCTCATCGTCATCGGCACCCGCGAGGGCGTCGACGCCGCCGCCCTGATACTCGGACAGGAGTGATCGCGTGCATTCCGCGATCTTCCTGATCGAATTCGGCGCGATCATCCTCGCCCTCGGCCTGCTGGGACGATTCGCGGGCCGCTTCCAGTTCTCCCCTATACCTCTGTACCTGCTTGCCGGCCTCGCCTTCGGCGAGGGCGGTCTGCTGCCGCTGGGTGCCAGCGAGGAGTTCGTCGCGATCGGCGCGGAGATCGGTGTGATCCTGCTGCTCCTCATGCTGGGTCTGGAGTACACGGCCAGCGACCTCGTCTCCAATCTGAAGACCCAGTACCCGGCCGGGCTGGTCGACTTCGCCCTGAACGCGCTGCCCGGCGCAGCGGCGGCACTGCTGCTGGGATGGGGCCCCGTGGCCGCCGTCGTGCTCGGCGGCGTCACCTGGATCTCGTCGTCCGGCGTCATCGCGAAGGTCCTCGGCGACCTCGGGCGGCTCGGCAACCGCGAGACGCCGGTGATCCTCAGCATCCTGGTCCTCGAAGACCTCGCGATGGCCGTGTACCTGCCCATCATCACGGCGCTGCTCGCGGGCGTGAGCCTCGCGGCCGGCAGCGCGACCCTGGCGATCGCGCTCGGTGTCGCGGGCCTGGTGCTCTTCGTCGCGGTCCGTTACGGCAGGGTCATCTCCCGCTTCGTGTCCAGCGACGACCCGGAGAAGCTGCTCCTGGTGGTCCTCGGTCTCACCCTGCTGGTCGCGGGCATCGCGCAGCAGCTGCAGGTCTCGGCGGCGGTGGGAGCGTTCCTCGTCGGCATCGCCCTGTCCGGTGAGGTCGCCGAAGGCGCCCACGCCCTGCTCAGCCCCCTGCGGGACCTGTTCGCGGCGGTCTTCTTCGTCTTCTTCGGCCTGCACACGGACCCGGCCAGCATCCCGCCGGTGATACTCCCGGCGTTCGCCCTCGCCGTCGTCACCGCCCTGACCAAGATCGCCACCGGATACTGGGCCGCCCGGCGCGCCGGCATCGGGGCGAAGGGACGCTGGCGGGCGGGCGGCACGCTCGTGGCGCGCGGCGAGTTCTCCATCGTCATCGCCGGCCTCGCCGTCACCGCCGGCGTCCAGCCCGAGCTGGGCCCCTTCGCCACCGCGTACGTCCTGGTGCTCGTCGTGATCGGACCGCTCACGGCCCGCTACGCCGAGCCGATCGCCACCCGTCTCACCCGGGGTCGCGGCCCGTCCCCGTCGCCGCTCCACGCCACGGAGTCCGTCCCCGTGACCGGGGCGCCGCAGCTCGTGGAGGACGCGGACGGGCGCGGGGCGGCGGAGCGCGCGTGAGCGAGCGTCGCACGTGAGCGAGGGTGCCGGGCACTGGGCTGCCGGATCGAGGGTTCGCGGTCACAATAGAAGAGGACGCGGCTCGTGTGCCGACCCGGAGGGGGCCGCTATGAGTCCTCATGCAGACGACCGACAGATCCTCTCGGAGATCGAGCAGGGTCTGATACGCGACGACCCCCACCTCGCATCGCTGTTCGGCACATTGGACCCGCGGGTTCCTCAGAAACCTGAACCGGAGTCAGGTGACGAGGACGTACGGCCCCGGCGGGATCGCCGCGTGGTCGTGGCGATCGTCCTGGCCGTGATCGCGATCCTGGCCCTCCTCCTCACCATGATCTGGACCGCCTCCCCGGCCCCACCCGCCGACGACACCGGACCGGGCCCGCTCACCCTGTCCGCATCCGTGTCCACGACGAAGGTCTAGCGCCCGTCCGCCGCCCCGCCACGCTCACGTGCCCGGGCCCCTGGCCGCCGCACCGCCACGCTCACGTGCCTGGCCGGGAGGGAGCCGGGGAATGCCCGAGGAGGACGGCGAGTCCCGCCCGGGTCGCGGCGGCGACCACGACCCGGTCCTCCGGGCGCAGGACGTAGCCGGGGTGGAGGTCCCGCAGCAGACCGGGGCGTCGCCGGCGTCCTGGGCGGTGGTGAGGCATGTTGATCTCGTCGTCCTCGTAGAGCAGGGCCAGGGCGACGGCCCGGCCGACCCCGACCTCCCTGAGGGTCTGCTCGCCGGGTGCGTCGGCAAGCACTTCTCGTACGCCCATGAGCGGAGTTGCGGCGCCGTCCAGGCCCTGGGCCGGGGGCGCGATCAAGCAGACGCTCTGCCGGTAGACGTCGGCGAGCTCCGCCGCGATGCGGTGCGCGAGTGCGTCGTCCCCGCGGACGATCCTTGTCGTGTGGTGATCGTGGCCGACAGGGAGGGGATTGCCTCCCCTCCCGCTCCTGGCATGGCGTCTCAGTGGTCGGTGATCTCGACCGCTCCGTCGTCGGACGGAGTGGCCGCCGTGGGGCTCGGTGCCGGCTTGGGCCGCGTGATGCCCTGGAGGAGTGCCGCGAGGTCGACGCCGGTGGTGGAGTTGAGGAGTTCCACGCCTGGGCGACGTTGTCGGTGACCGTACGGGTCAACCGGCTCGCGCCGTCGGTGGAGATGACGGTCATCCTGTCGACGGCGGACAGCGGTTCGGACGCCTTGGCGACGACCTGGGGCAGGACCTCCACGAGCATCTGCAGGACGGCCGCGTCACCGTACCGGTCGAAGGCGTCGGCCTTCTTCCGCATGGCCTCGGCCTCGGCGGAGCCCTTGGCGGCGATGGCGGCTGCCTCGGCCTCGCCCTCGATGCGTACGGCGTCGGCGAGCGCGGCGCGGTGGGCCTTCTCGCCCTCACCCGTGAGACGGGAGCGCTGGGCGTCGGCCTCGGCCTCCTTGACCAGGGCGATGCGGCGGGCCTCCGCCTCCTGCTCGGCCTGATAACGGGCCGCGTCCGCGGGCTTGCGGATCCGGGTGTCGAGCTGGCGGTCCGTCAGCTCGGCCTGGCGGGCGGCGACCTTCTCCTGCTCGGTGAGGATGTCCTGCTGCCGTGCCGCCTCGGCGAGCGGACCGGCGGCGTTGGCCTGGGCGGCGGCCTCGTCGGTCTGGGCCTTGATCTCGGCCTGCTTCAGGTAGAGGGTCCGCTGGGCGATCGCGATCTCCTCCTCGGCCTTCAGCCTGGCCTGTTCGGCGGCGCGGCGGGCGACGGCCTCGGCGATGTCGGCCTCCTGCCTGGCGCGGGCGGCCTCCGGCCGGCCGAGGTCCTCCAGGTAGGAGCCCTCGGTGGTGATGTCCTGGATCTGGAAGGCGTCCAGGACGAGTCCCTGCCCCGACAGGCTGGCCTCGGCCTCCTCCGCGACCTGGCCGGCGAAGGCGGCGCGGTCACGGATGATGTCCTCGACCGACATGCGTCCCACGATGGAGCGGAGCGCTCCGGAGAGCACTTCCTGGGTGAAGCCGACGATGCCGTCCTGCTGCATCAGGAACCGCTGTGCCGCGGCCCGGATCGAGTCCTCGGTGCCGCCGACCTTGACGATCGCGACGCCCTCCAGATTGGCCTTGACGCCGCGGAGGGTCACCGCACCGCGCACGGCGACCGGAATGTGCCGGCTGGAGAGGTCGAGGGTGAACTTCTGCTGCACGAAAGGCACGACGAAGACACCGCCGCCGACCACGACTTTCTGGCCGCTGTTGTCGGTGAAGACCCGACCGGTCTGTGGATCGGTGGCCTGCTTGCCGCGGCGTCCGGTGATGATGAACGCCTCGCTCGGCCCGGCGACCTTGTAGCGCGTGATGACCACGAGGGCGAGCAGGACGACGAGTACGACGATGCCCGACACGGCGGTGAGTACGGGACTCATGAGGCAATCCCCCTTGAATTGCGGTGCGTAGGAGCGGAAAAGGTGGGCGTGGGGCCCTCAGCGTTCGACCGGGCGGACTTCGACGGAGGTCGGCGAAAGCACGGTCTCGACCCAGATCTCGGCGCCGCTCGGCACGGGCGCGCTCGCCTTGGCGGCGAACTTCATCGGCTGCCCGCCCAGGAAGAGCAGTACTTCGCCGTAGCCGTCGGCCGGAATCGCCGTGACGACCGAGCCGGACGTCCCGGCCAGGTCATCGCCGCGTGGAGCGGTTACGGTGCCGTGGCGCATCAGCACCCGGCCGATACGCCAGGTCAGCCAGGCCACGGCGAAACCGGCGAGCACTCCCGCACCGACGGCGGCCCCCGCGCCCAAACCGGTTGTTCCGAGCATGATCGCGCCGGTGAATCCCGTCATCGACACGAATCCGGCGATCACCGGCAAGGACAGGAACCCGTCGACGGCGCCCCCGAATCCGTCGAGGACACCTTCCAGGATCCCGTCGAAAACCAGGGCCGACACCAACAGAACGAGACCCGCGAATCCGAACGCGAGAAACCAACCCATGCACCGTCCCCCCTCGATCCGGACTCGGCTCACGCTTGACGCGGCAGTACGACGACTCATTTACCGGAGCCCGGAAGTCATTGCGCATTCTCTGCCGCCGAACGGCATTCATGACCATCGCAGGGTTGCGGGGCACTCAGTCGCGATCGAGGCACCCCGCTCAGCGAATTGACGAATGCGCCCACCCGACTCGGCGTTCGGCGAATCACGCGGAAGCCCTCTCATTGTTCCATGCAATCAACCGATTCAGCATGGGTGCCGACACCCATTGACATGCGCCTGCCCATGTGCAGCGCCGCTTCCTCGCTTTGTCCCCGGCAGATGTCTCCGTGGGTTTCGGGTTCTGGCACAGATCTTGGGGAGCGATCGCGGAGCGTGGTCGGAGTGTTCGATTGTGTAGGGCGGATGAGTCGGCGACGGCGCATTTGAACGACTGCGAGGAAAAGCCGTTGGCTGTCGGTGTTCCCTGCTGGAATGATCCTGGGATGAGCGACCATCGTGACGCTGTCCTCCGCCTGTGGGGTCGCCAGCTCTACGAGCGTCAGGGCGAGCCACTCGCCTGGGCAGAGGCGGTCCTGGAAGCCACCGGTCGGCCGCCGACCGCCGTCACCGCGGCGGTGTCCGGCCGACTCGGCGCCCTCGCTGATTACCCATCGGACCGCGCATCGCTGCTTTTCCGTACGGTCGCCAAGCTGGCCGCGAACCTGCGGGGCGACGGCTGCTACGACGCGGACGTCGGCACCCGAATCGGCCCACTGGCCCTGTGGTTGGGCGAGCTCGAACCACCGCTCGCCGGCCCGCTCGGGGACGCACTCGGCCACCCGCCGGACGGGCCGACATCCCTCGTCACCGTACACGCCGCCGAGTTGAGCAGCAGCCGCACGATCCGGCTGCGGGCGATCGACGCCCTGCTGGAGTGGGCCGAGCTCGGCCATCCGCAGGCCCGGGCGGCCTTGTCCGAGGTCGCCTCCGACCACCGGACGCAGGATGTCACCGTCTGGACCAAGGCACTCAACCGGATCGCCCTGTTCGGCGACGCGAGCGTCGAACCGGGGCTACTGCGCGCGCTCGCCGACACCGGGCACCGCGGGGTGCGGTGGTCGGCGCTCGCCTGTGCCGAACTCGGCTTCCGCCGGGCCGTTCCGCTGATCACCGCGCTGCTGGAGCATCCCGATCCGATGGTCCGCGAGGGTGCCTGCGAGGCGCTCGGCCTCTTTGAGGAACACGCCGCCGTGCCCGCCCTGACAGCCCGGCTGAACGACGAGACAAGCTGGGTACGCAGCAGGGCCGCCCTGGCGCTCGGCCAAATCGGCGGCGACCGGGCACTCGCAGTGCTCTGGCAGGCCATGATGGAACGCCGGAACCCGAAGGCCAGTTATCTCGCCTCAGCGATCGCTGCCTTCGGCCCGCCGGTGGTGGACGACCTGATCGCCCTCACCACCGATCCCGACCCGGACCTCCGAGCACTGGCCTGCCGCGCTCTTGGTTCCACCGCCGACGACCGGGCCCTGCCAGCGCTGGAACGTCTCGCCGCCCACGACCTCGCCAGAACCACCCTCGGCAGCCTCGTGGCAACCGCCGCCAAGCAAGGACTGCGGACCGCGGACCGCATTCGCGCGCGCACCGCATCGACCTGAGCTCGACGCTCGTCTCGACGATGCTGGCGATCCACGGCGATCGGTACGAGGTGGATCATCCCGAGCTTGTTCATCCGTCACCTGACTACCTGGCCCTCGAACAGCCATCCGGTGCGTAGATTCGAGCGTCCGTCACTCTCTGTGACTGTTCTCCAAGGTCTGTGCCAGAACCGGGTTTCAGGGATGCTTGTCGACGTCGAATGGGGGAACTTCGGCGGCCATCGGCTTCGGGTCGAGGGGGCACCGGGGATGGCGGTGCCGAAGTCCGTCTCCCCGACGCCGACCACGGGTCGGGTCCTGACGACGCCCGGGTGTTGCCCCTGTTCCGGGGCGGACCGTATAACGTGGCAGGCCGTTGTCCGGTCCGGGACGAAGGGGTGCGGGCGGATCCGTCCCAGGGCTGGAATCGATCGGAGGGGAACGTCGTGCGGGTCAGCCTCAAGGACGTCGCGTTGCACGCGGGTGTGTCGATCAAGACGGTGTCGAACGTCGTGAACGACTTCCCTCACGTGACGCCGGCGATGCGCGCACGGGTGCAGCGGTCGATCGACGAGCTGGGATACCGGCCGAACCTGGCGGCCAGGCACCTGCGGAAGGGTCGCACGGGGATCATCGCCCTCGCCCTGCCCGAGCTGGGCAACCCCTACTTCGCCGAGCTGGCCGCCTGCGTCGTCGACGCGGCCGACGAGCGGGGATACACCGTGCTCCTCGACCACACCGGAGGCCGGCGCGACCGGGAGGTCCTCGTCAGCCAGGGCTTCCGCTCCCGTGTGATCGACGGCCTCATCCTGAGTCCGCTGGAGCTGGAGCCGGAGGATCTGACTCACCGCTCGGAGCAGGTGCCGCTGGTCCTGCTGGGCGAGCGCGACTACGACCTGCCGTACGACCACATCGCCATCGACAACGTCGCCGCCGCCCGGGTCGCCGTGCGGCATCTGATCGACCTGGGCCGCCGGGACCTGGCCTTCATCGGGGCTCGGCGCGGGCAGAGCCGTCCCGCCCTGCTGCGGCTCCGGGGGTGGCGCGAGGAGCTCGCCGCCTCGGGGCTGCCCCACGACGAGGGCCTGGTGGCGACCACGGAGGGCTGGGGGCATGCCGACGGGGCACGCGCCATGGCAGACCTCCTCGACTCGGGACGGCGCCCTGACGCCGTGTTCGCGTACAACGACCTGATCGCCATCGGCGCCATGCGGGTGCTGTCCGAGCGCGGGCTGCGCGTGCCGGAGGACGTCGCCGTGGTGGGGTTCGACGACGTCGTCGAAGGGCGCTACGGCGCGGTGACGCTCACGTCCGTCTCGCCCGACAAGCCGGCCATCGCTCGGGCCGCCGTCGAGGCCGTCCTCGCCGGCCTCCAGGACAAGGCGTACGTACCCCGGCGCGTGCAGGCGGATTTCGAGCTGGTGGAGCGGGAGAGCACGCTCGGCCGTCGCTGACCCGGCCCCGGGACGGAACGGGACCACCCGCGTACTCTCCCGCCCCGGACCGCGCGCGACCTCTCGCGGCCGGGTGCGCCGTCGAGCGTCCGATCAGGCGGTGTGAAGGGTCAGGCCGTATCGTCCGAGGATCTCGTTGACGGGCTGGAACCACGTCTCACCGCCGGAGGAGCAGTTGCCCCAGCCGCCGGAGGTGACCCCCTGGGCCTGGTCGCCGCTGATGAAGGACCCGCCGGAATCGCCGCCCTCCGCGCAGACGCTCGTCTTCGTCATCTGGTGGACGGCGCCCTGGCTGTAGTTGACGGTCTCGTTCTTGGCCAGGACGGTTCCGCAGTGCCAGCGGGTCGTGGAGCCGGAGCGGCAGATCGACGCGCCGACGGGAGCCTCCGCGGATCCACGGACGAGCCGGTCCGGTACGGTCCCCCAGCCGAGCACCACGGGGACCGTCCACCAGCCGCTGTGAATGCTGACGTACGCGTAGTCGTCGCCGGGGAACGAGGAGCCCTGGAAGGTGCCCATGGCGGACCCGTCCCAGCCGCGCACGGCGGCGCCGGCACGCCCGCAGTGCCCGGCGGTGACGAACCCCCCGTGCACGGAGAAGCCGATGGAACAGCGGACGTTGCCGGTGTAGTACGGGTCGCCGCCCACGGTGCCCGCGGCGTAGGTCCGCGGGGCGTTCGCCGTCTCGACGACGGTGACGGGGCCCTTCGTGCGAGCCTGTGCGACGAAGGCGCGTACGGCGGGCTCGGTCCGGGCCGCGCGGACCACCGTGACGACGACGCTGTTGGACCTCGGGTCGACGTGCCAGCCTGCGACGCCGACGGGAGCGGCGAGCGCGTCCAGACGGGACTTGGTGCCGTCGAGCGCGGCGGCGCTGTGGCGTACGAGTCGTGTGTCGGCGCCCAGGGCGCGTACGTCGGCCTCGTCGTTCCGGTCGGTGAGGGCGACGACGAGCCGTCCCGTGGTCGCCTCGAACCAGGCTCCGCCGTAGGAGCTGCCGCTGATCCGGCGTGCGTCGTTCTCCACGCGCGCCGCGGTCTTCTCGGCCCGTAACCGTTTCTCGGCCTGGTTCTTCGTCAGGCCGAGGTCCTGCTGCATGGCGTCAAGGAGTCCGGACGACACCGTGGGCGGGTCGGCCGCCGGGGCGGCGCTCGCGGTGCCCGAGTGGGCCCCGCCGAGTCCGACGGTCAGCATCAGGGCCGCGACGGCGGCGCGGAGGGCGGATGTGCGTCTCACGGGGCCTCCAGGTGAGGGGAATCGGATCGACCTGAGAGCGCTCTCAACGAGCGCCGCGACCACGCTAGCGGGAGAACGTTGTCAGGCCCATACCAACGATGGGCTCACGGTCGACCCGGATGGCGCGGCGCGGCCCTCAGGCCGCGCCGCTCGGTCCTACGGCTTCTCCTGGGCGTTGAGTGCGGCCACCTCCTCGGTGGTGAGTGCCCTGTCGTAGGCGTGGACCTGGTCGACCGAACCGTTCCAGAAGTCGACGTTGCCGCCGTTCCACTTGGCCCTGCCCACGGAGAGCGGTCCGGTGCTCACGTCCGCCGGTCCGGGGGTGGCGGTCGCCACGAGGGCACCGTCGACGTAGAGCCTGATCTCGTTCTTCGCGGCGTCACGGACTCCGACGAGGTGGTACCAGCGGCCCGGTTCGGGCGTCGTGACGTAGCGGGCGCGGTTGCCGCCGGGCGTGCTGAAGGCGAAGGCGCCCTGCCCGTACTGCAGATAGAAGGGGTTCTCCTGGCGCCGTCCGTCCTGGCTGACCACGGTGGCGTAGTTGCCGGGCAGGGAGCCGAGCGTCGCCCAGGCGGAGACGGAGTAGCTCGTGGTGGTGTCGAGCACCGGGCCGTCGGTCTGGGCGTACCGACCCTGGCCGTCGAACGTCAGGGCGCTGCCGCTCACCCCGGGGCTCCAGGTGGTGCCCTCGGTGAGCTTCAGGGGCTTGGCGTTGGGACCGGCGTCCCGCGCGGTCGTTCCGGTGCCTTCGTCGAGGGCCCAGGAGCCGCCGCCCTTCAGCTGATCGCGCTCCCCCGCGGCGGCGCCGGCCGCGATGACCTTGCGGTTGACCTCGCGGACGCGCGCCGGGTCGACCTTGATGTCCCGGCGGTCGTACGTGTAGAGGCCGTTGAGCTCGTTCTCCAGGTCGGAGATCTGGGTGTAGACGGAACCGGAGAGCTCGGCGCCGGCGGCCTCGAGGTAGAACTTCTCGGTGTTCTCGACGTACTTGCGAGTGAGCGCCTCCTTGTCGGCGACACCGCTGTAGATCACCGTCGGCGCGCCGGGCCACATGTGGCCGGGGGTGCGCAGGGTGAACCCGCCGTGCTCACCGTCCATGGCGGCTCGGTTCGCGTCGGGGTAGGCCGGGTCGGTGTTGTTGTAGTCGTGGTGGTCGATGATGTCGCCCTTGCCCGAATCCCCCTTGGAATTGCAGCAGTTGACACCGCTGTGAGCGTTGACGACACGGGAGGGATCGGCCTGCTCGACGGACTCGGCGATGCGTCCGGTCTCCTCGCGGTTCCACTCGCCCCAGCCCTCGTTGAAGACGATCCAGCCGATGACGGAGGGCGCGCTGTGGTGCTGGCGCATCATCTCCCGGCCCTGGTCGACGAAGGCCTTCCGGCCCGTCTCGTCGGTGAGGTCGCCCGAGACGAAGTCCTGCCAGACGAGCAGGCCGAGCCGGTCCGCGTGGTAGAACCAGCGCGGGGACTCCACCTTGATGTGCTTGCGTACGGCGTTGAAGCCAAGCTTCTTGTGCGCCTCCAGGTCGAAGGCGAGCGCCTTGTCGCTGGGCTGGGTGTAGAGGCCGTCGGGCCAGAATCCCTGGTCGAGAGTGGCCAGGGAGAAGACCGGCTTGCCGTTGAGCACCAGCTTCCGGAAGCCGCCGACCTTCTCGATCCCGATCTTCCGCATGCCGAAGTAGCTTTCGACGTTGTCGGTCGACCTGCCGTCGATCAGCTTCACGTCGAGGTCGTAGAGGTACGGGTCGTCCGGGCTCCAGAGCCGCTGCTTCGCCACGGGCAGGCGCAGCTCGCTGTTGGCCGGGCCGGTGACCCGGCCGACGACCTTGCCGCGGTCGTCGCGGGCGACGGCCTCGACGCGGGCCCCGCCCGAGGCGTCGTCGGACGCGACGGTCACGGCGAGGCTGCCGGTGTCGATGTCGGGGGTCGTGACGACGTCGTCGATGGAGACGGGGGCGACCGGTTCCATCCAGACGGTCTGCCAGATGCCGGAGGACTGGGTGTAGAAGATACCGCCGGGGTTGGTGGACTGCTTGCCGGTCGGCTGGTTCCGGCCGCCGGTGTCGGTGACCGCGACGACGATCTCCTGCGGTCCGGTCCCCTTGATCGCGTCGGTGACGTCGGCGCTGAACGCGTTGTAGCCGCCGGTGTGCTCGGCGACCTGCCGGCCGTTGACCCAGACGCGGGCCTGGTAGTCGACGGCGCCGAAATTGAGCTTGAGCCGGTTGTTCTTCTCTCCCGTACCGACCTTCCAGTCCTTCGGCACGTTCACGAGCCTGCGGTAGAACATGTGGTCCTCGTGCCGCTCGATTCCGGAGAGCTGCGCCTCGACCGGGAACGGCACGGTGATCTTCTCGCCGAGGTCCTTGCCGAAGACCGGTTGTTCGCCGGCGCCGGCACCGGCGAACTGCCAGGGACCGTTGAGGTTCTTCCACTTGCCGCGCACCTGCTGCGGGCGCGGGTACTCGGGCAGCGGGTTCTTCTCGTCCAGCCCGTCGCCCCACTCGGTGGTGAGCCGGTGAGCGGAGGCGTTCGTCGCGGAGCGGAGGATCTGCGGAACGGTCTCCTCGCCGCTCTTCAGGCCGCCCTGTCCGTCGTAGTCGATCCGGACCCGCTGGTTCTTCTGGATGGGTTCGGCGAGCGTGACGAGCAGGGAGTCGCGGTCGTCCGGGGCGACCGAGACGGAGCGGATCGGCATCGGCGTGGTGTCGGCCTCGACCGTGAGATGGTCCTTGACCGCTCCGAGGCCGGAGACCTCGTTCTCGAACCGCGCGCGCAGCCGGCGGCCGCTCTCGTCGACGGTCAGCTCCACCGGGTAGACCTCGAAGTCGGCGGGCGGGGTGAACGCCGACTCCGGCACGAACTGCTTGGCCATCGTCGGAGTCGACCAGCGCAGGAACATGTTCGCCCGCCGACGTCCTGGAACATCTCCAGACGGAAGTCGTGCTTCTCGCCGGCGGTGAGCCTGACCGGCGCGCTGGTCTGCTCCTTGTCCCAGTCGGGTATCCAGTGATCGATGACCGGCTCTCCGTCGATGAAGAGACGGAAGCCGTTGTCTCCGATGCCGTGGAAGGTGTAGTCGCCGGTGGCCGGGGCCTGGATCCGGCCCGTCCAGCGGGCGGTGGTGTGTTCGGCCTGTCCGGTGAGACTCTGGAAGGTGCCGGTCAGACCGGAGAAGTCGATCTGCGGATCGAGGGACGTGCCGCCGAGTTCGGCGAAGTCCCGTGCGCCCGGGGCCGACATGCTGAAGTACTCGCCCTTCAGGCCGTGCACCTCGATGGCGGGGCTCTGAGCGGCGGGGGCGGACGCGGCGCGGGTCGGCTCCGCGGCGGATGCGGTGGGGATCAGGGCGCTCGTGGGCAGCACCAGGGCGGCCGCGGCGAGCAGCGCCCACATTCTGGTTCGGGAGCGGGTGTGTCGTCGTGTCATCGAATCTTTCCTCGTGACAGAGGGGAATCGGAGCGGGACCCGGGAGGGCGTGACGGCTGAACCGCCCGTGCGAGGTGCCATGTCCGTCCCGGCGCCCGGGTATGCCCGGCAGTCGCCGCGCGGTCGCGTGGGCGGGCCCGGGCCGACGGCGTCCCGGCCCGACGCAGCGCGGGCACAGGGTGGTCGCCAGCAACGACCAGCCGTCATTCCAACGTTGGAAAACTGTGTGCAGCGGAATGACAGCACGCCGTCCGGCGGCTGTCCAGACCTCCGGCAGTCCCTGACTGATCGCCCGTCACACACCTTGCCCCGGGACGCGGTTGCCGCTCCCGGACACATCGCGGAAACCTTGCGCCGCACTCTTGCCGCACATCGCAGGACGCGGTTATAACGTTGTAAAGCCGCCGCGGCCGCTCCGCCACGTGACTGCTTCGAACCCTGGTTCTCCCAGGTCAGGCCCGCTCTCACCAAGCCTGTCGGTCTTCCACGGCAGGTTGACAACGTTTTCCCACCTCGCGCGACCGCACGCCACTCGGCGGTGCTGTCCCCCGCCAAGGAGTGCCCTCAGATGACCCTTCCGCAGAGAACCCGCACGCTCGCCGTCGCCTGCCTCGTGGCCGCCACCGCCTCGCTGGCGCTGTCCGGTTGCGCCAAGTCCGAGACCTCGGACAACGCGGGCGGCGACAGCAGCCAGGGGGCGCAGTCGGTCCAGACGCCCTCGGCTTCGGCCGGCCCCGGCTGCACGCTCACGAGCTACGGCGCCCCGAAGCTCGACCTCAGAAACGCCGTCGTGGGCTTCTCCCAGTCGGAGAAGGAGGCCAACCCCTTCCGTATCGCGGAGACGCAGTCCATCAAGGACGAGGCCGCGAAGATCGGCGTGAAGAAGCTGCTGACCACGAACGCCCAGTCGCAGCTCCCCAAGCAGATCAGCGACATCCAGGACATGCTGGCCCAGGGCGCGCAGTTCCTGATCGTCGCCCCGCTCAACTCCGACGGACTGGAACCTGCCTTCCAGGCGGCCGCAGCCAAGAAGGTGCCGGTCCTCACGATCGACCGCAAGGTCAACGCGACAGCCTGCAAGGACTATCTGACCTTCCTGGGCTCGGACTTCGTCGAGCAGGGCAAGCGTGCCGCAGACGCGATGATCAAGGCGACCGACGGCAAGGGGAAGGTCGCGATCCTCCTCGGCACCTCGGGCAACAGCGTCACCACCGACCGCACCAAGGGCTTCGTCGACCAGGTCAAGGCCCAGGCGCCGGGGCTGGAGATCGTCGCGCAGCAGACCGGCGAGTTCTCCCGTGACAAGGGCCAGCAGGTGATGGAGCAGCTCATCCAGTCGAAGCCCGACATCACGGCGGTCTACGCGGAGAACGACGAGATGGCCCTCGGTGCCGTCACCGCTCTCAAGGCCGCGGGCAAGGCTCCGGGCAAGGACGTCAAGGTCGTCTCCATCGACGGCACCCGGAACGCCGTACAGGCCCTCGCCAACGGCGAGCTCAACGCCGTCATCGAGTCCAACCCGCGCTTCGGTCCTCTCGCGTTCGCCACCGCCCAGAAGTTCTACGCCGGCGAAGGCATCCCCGAGGACGTCATCATCTCGGACCGCGCCTACGACCCGGCCAACGCCAAGGAGTCCCTCGGCGGCGCGTACTGACCCCGGGGTCTCGTCCGGGTCCGGCCGCCGCCCCCGCGTGAACGGCGGCCGGCCCGGAGCACGTACCCCGGGCCGCGCGGGCCACGAGTCGCCCCCGGGCATGCGGCCCTCGCCGACCGGGGCCGCCCCGCCCCACCCACACGATCGATCTCCGGAAGGCCACGTTCATGGCACCCCCCGAAGCGGCACCCCCCGAAGCGGCACCGTCCACGGCGAGCGGGACCGAGCCGTCGGCCGCGCCGACGGTGCTGGAGGCTCGCGGCGTCGGGAAACGATTCCCCGGCGTCGTCGCCCTCGACGACGTCTCGTTCACGCTCCGCGCAGGCGAGACCCATGCGCTCGTCGGAGAGAACGGCGCGGGCAAGTCCACCCTGATCAAGGTACTCACCGGCGTGCACCGGCCGGACAGCGGCGAGTTGCTGCTCTCGGGCCGCCCGGTCCACTTCTCGCGCCCCTTCGACGCGCAGCAGGCCGGCATCTCCACGATCTACCAGGAGGTGAACCTGGTCCCGCTCATGAGCGTGGCGCGCAACATCTTCCTCGGCCGCGAGCCCCGGACCCGCCTCGGGCTGATCGACTTCACGCGCATGCACGACGAGGCCACCGCCCTCCTCGGCGGGTTCGGCGTGTCCGTCGACCCGCGTCGGCCTCTGCACACCCTGGGCATCGGCTCGCAGCAGATGGTGGCGCTCGCCCGCGCGGTGTCGGTCGAGGCGCACGTCGTCGTCATGGACGAGCCCACCTCGTCCCTGGAACCGCGCGAGGTGGAGACGCTGTTCCGGGTGATCGGCGATCTGCGGCGGAAGAACATCGCCGTCGTCTACGTGAGTCACCGCATGGACGAGCTGTACCGGATCTGCGACCGGGTCACCGTGCTGCGCGACGGCCGGCACATCCACACCGGCGATCTGGCCGCCCTGGACCGGATGCGGCTGGTGTCCATGATGCTGGGCCGGGAGATGTCCGAGGTCCGCCGGGACGGCGTGACGAGCTTCGCGGGCGAGGGCCACGACATCGCACGCAAGCCCGTCCTCACGGCCGAAGGGCTCGTCAGGAAGCACCAGTTGGACGACGTGTCGCTGGAGCTCCACCCCGGCGAGGTGCTCGGCCTCGGCGGTCTGCTGGGCTCCGGCCGCAGCGAGACCGCGAAGGCGCTCGCCGGCGCCCTGCCGCTGGACGCGGGGCGGATCGCCATCGACGGCGCACCGCTGGGCCGGTTCTCCTCCGCGAACGCCATTCGTGCCGGGATCAGTCTGCTGCCCGAGGACCGCAAGGCCGAGGGCATCGTGCCCGGTCTCTCGGTCCGCGAGAACATCGTGCTCGCTGCGCTCCCCCGCCTCTCCCGCGCCGGCATCGTCTCGCGCACACAGCAGGACCGTGTCGTCGACATCTTCATGAAGCGGCTGCGGATCAAGGCGTCGAGCCCCGAGCAGAAGGTCGGCGAGCTGTCCGGCGGGAACCAGCAGAAGGTCCTTCTGGCCCGCTGGCTGTGCCTGGAACCGAAGGTGCTGCTGCTCGACGAACCCACCCGCGGCATCGACGTCGGCGCCAAGGCCGAGGTCCAGGCGCTGATCGACGAGCTGGCCCAGGAGGGCCTCGCCGTCCTGCTCATCTCGTCCGACATCGAGGAGCTCGTCGAGGGCTCCGACCGGATCGTCGTGCTGAGGAGCGGGGCCACCGTCGGCGAGCTGACCGGCGATCAGGTGTCGGAGAGCGCGCTGCTCGCCGTGCTCGCCGACCACTCCCCCACTCCGGCCTCGGCGGCCACGGAGGGAGGGCCGTCCGGCACCCGACCTGCCACGGAGGAACGGGCCGCCACCCCGCCGGCCTCCGAAGGACAAGCAGCCACCCCGCCGGCCTCCGAAGGACAGGCCGACACCCGGCCGGCCTCCGAAGGACAAGCAGCCACCCCGCCGGCCCCCGAAGGACAGGCCGACACCCGGCCTGCCTCTGCCGGCGAGGCGCTGGTGAACGATCAGCACGTCCCGGCCCCCGCCTCGGCCACGACCACGGCCACGGGCCTCAAGGAGGACCCACGATGACCACCCAGGCGACCGCGGCTCCGGCCCGCGCCTCCGCACGACTCAGCGCTCCCGCGTGGTTCCAGGAGTACGGCGTCTACGCGGCGGTGGCCGCGCTCCTTCTCTTCAACGCGGTCTTCACCGAGCACTTCCTCACCGTCGACAACCTCCGCACCCAGCTGATCCAGGTCGCCCCGATCGTCATCGTCGCCCTCGGCATGGCGCTGGTGATCGGCACCGAGGGGGTCGACCTGTCGGTCGGCTCCGCCATGGCACTGGCGGCGGCGCTGCTGCCGCTGTACCTGGGCTACGGCCTCGTGCCCGCCCTGCTGATCGCGCTGCTCGCCGGCGCGGTGGTCGGGGCCGTGAACGGCGCCCTCGTCTCGGTCGTCGGACTGCAACCCATCGTCGCGACCCTGGCCCTGTTCGTCGGCGGGCGCGGTCTCGCCCTCGTGATGGCGGACGGCCGGCTCAAGCAGATCGTCAACCCGGACCTGCTGTCACTGGGCACCGGCAGCTTCCTCGGCATTCCGCTGGTCGTCCTCATCGCGGCCGTGCTGGCGCTCGCGGTGGCCTTCCTCGTCCACCGGACCACGTTCGGGCGCCAGGTCGTCGCGATCGGCGGCAACCGGTCCGCGGCCGCCCTCGCCGGGCTGCCCGTCAAGCGGGTGCTGACCGGGGTCTACATCCTGTGCGGGGTGCTCGCCGCCCTGGCGGGCGTCCTCGCCACCGCCCGCCTCACCGCGAGCGACCCGTCTTCACTGGGCACCTTGATGGAGCTGTCCGCGATCACCGCCGTGGTCGTGGGCGGGACCCCGCTGAGCGGGGGGTCCATCCGCGTACTGGGCACCGTCGCGGGTGCGCTGTTGATGCAGTTGCTGCGCGCCACGCTCGTCAAGCACGACCTGCCGGACTCCACCGCCCAGATAGCCCAGGCGGCCATCATCGTCGCCGCCGTCTACGTCGCACGGGAGCGCCGATCCCGATGAACCTCATCTCCTCGCTCGCCTCACCGGGGACGGGCCCCACGTCACCCGTGCCGCCCACCGGGAGCGGAGCCGCCGCGGACCGCAGGGGGGCCGACGTCTCCGGCCGGGAACGGCTCGCCGCGCTCCTGCAGCGCCAGGGCGTGCTCGCCGTCCTGCTCCTCGTCGTCGTGATCGCCTCCTTCGTCTACCCGACGTTCGCCACACTGGACAACGCGCGCGGCGTGACGGTACAGGCGTCCTTCCTGGCCATCGTGGCGCTCGGCATGACCCTCGTGATCATCACGGGTGGCATCGACCTCTCCGTCGGATCGGTCTTCGCGCTGGGCGGCGTGCTCGCCGCGTGGGCCTCGCAGTGGGGCATCCTCCCGGCACTGCTCGTCCCCCTCGTGGTGTGCGGAGCGATCGGCATGGTCAACGGGCTGCTGATCGCCCGAGCGGGCATGGCGCCCTTCATCGTCACACTCGCCTCACTGCTCGGGGCGCGCGGGCTGCTGCTCGCCCTGACCGACGAAGGGGCCACCACCTATCTCGTCCCCAAGGACTCGGCGTTCGCCACTCTCGGCCAGGGCGGCGTCGGGGGCTTCGGCTACCCGATACTCATCGCGCTCGTCCTCTTCGGCGTCGGTGGACTCGTGCTCCAGCGCACGTCGTTCGGCCAGACCCTGTTCGCCGTCGGCGGCAGCGCCGACGCGGCCACGCTGATGGGACTGCCCGTCGTACGCGCGAAGGTGACGGTGTATCTGTTGAGCGGACTCCTGGCGGGGTTCGCCGGGGCCGTGAACGCGGCGCGGCTCTCGTCCGGTGTCACGATCATCGGCACCGGCATGGAGCTCGACGCGATCGCCGCCGTCGTCATCGGCGGGACCCTGCTCGTCGGAGGCGCCGGATCGGTGAGCGGCACCCTGTGGGGCGTCCTGCTGCTGGCCGTCATCCAGAACCTCATCAACCAGATCGGTTCGCTCAACTCCTCGTACCAGTCGGTGGTCAGCGGCGGATTCCTCATCCTCGTCGTGGTCGCGCAGCGGTACCTGTCACGCAGCCGAAAGAGCACCTGACGCCGGCTCCCCGGGACCCGGATACCACCGGGCCCCGGCCTCCGGGCCCATGCCGATCAGAGCCGAACAAGAGGAGTGCCGTGGGCGTCAGCCTCAAGGACGTCGCGCAGCGGGCAGGCGTGTCGATCAAGACCGTGTCCAACGTGGTGAACAACTACCCCCACGTCACACCCCGGATGCGCGCCAAGGTGCAGCAGGCCATCGACGAACTCGGCTACCGGCCGAACCTCACCGCCCGGCATCTGCGCAAGGGGCGCACCGGCATCATCGCCTTCGCCGTGCCCGAACTGGGCAACCCCTACTTCGCGGAGCTGGCCGGCGCCGTCATCGACGCCGCGGCCCTGCACGACTACACCGTGCTCGTCGACCACACCGCGGGTCTGCGCGAGCGGGAACTGCTGGTCTGCCAGGAGTTCCGTTCCCATGTCATCGACGGGCTGATCCTCAGTCCCATCCATCTGGAGACCGCCGACCTCGTCGCCCGGCAGGAGACCTCGCCCCTGGTGCTGCTCGGCGAGCGCGAGTACGACGCGCCCTACGACCAGATCGCCATCGACAACGTGGCGGCCGCGCGCGACGCGGTCCGCCACCTCCTGGACCTCGGCCGCCGCCGTATCGCCTTCCTCGGCTCACGCACCGGCCGCGAACGCCGGCCCGCGCATCTGCGGCTGCGGGGCTGGCGCGAGGAGCTCACCGCGGCGGGCCGGGAACCGGACGAGAGACTGGTCGTGGCCACGGACGGCTACGGTCGCGCCGACGGGGCGGCGGCCATGGCGGAGCTCCTGGAACGAGGGGAACGGCCCGACGCGGTCTTCGCGTACAACGACCTGATCGCCCTCGGTGCCATGCGCACCCTCACCGAACGCGGCCTCCGGGTCCCCGACGACGTCGCCGTGGTCGGCTTCGACGACATCGAGGAGAGCCGCTACGGAGCGACCAGTCTGACCACCGTCCGCCCCGACAAACAGGCCATCGCCCGCCTCTGCGTCGACCGACTCGTCGAGCGGCTCAGCGGCGGACCGGTGTCCGAGCCCCGCAGGATCAGCCCCGGGCATCGACTCGTCGTCAGGGAGTCGACCGGGGGAGGGCGTTCCGGCAAGCACCAGGCAGGCGGCGGCGCCCCGGCAGCCGACTGACCCGCGGGCCTGTCCGCGCCCATCGCTCCCGCTCGCGTCCCTTCGTACCGGCTCCGTCCGGCCACCGCTCGCACCGAGGACTCATCATGCCCCGACCCACCGTCCGCCACCGGCCGTTCGGCACCGCCCCGAGTGGTGAGGACGTCGGCCTCTGGAGGCTGGAATCCCCCTCCGGCGTGTACGCCGAGATCCTCACGTACGGAGGCGTCCTGCACGCGCTGGGCGTGCCCGACACGCGGGGCGAGACGGCCGATGTGGTCCTGTCGCTCCCTTCGGTCGACCAGTATGCCGAGAAGAGCCCCTACTTCGGCGCGCTGATCGGCCGGTACGCCAACCGCATCGCACACGGCCGCTTCACCCTGGACGGCGCGACGCATCACATCCCGGCCAACGACCGCGGCCACGCCCTGCACGGCGGTCCCGAGGGATTCGACACCAGGGTGTGGCGGGCCACTCCCGTCGCGGGCGACGAAACGGCCGCGCTGCGCCTGTCGTTGCACAGCCCCGACGGCGACATGGGGTTCCCGGGCGCGCTCGACGTCACGGTCACCTATGCCCTCGACGCGGCCGGCACGCTGTCCTTCGCATGCGCGGCCACGACCGACCGCCCGACCGTGGTCAGCCTCAGCAACCACGCCTACGTCAACCTGGCCGGGGCCGGGGACGTCCTGGGTCACACCCTCCAGGTCGACGCTCCCGCCTATCTGCCGGTCGACGCCGACGGGATTCCGCTCGGCCCACTCCAGGACGTGACGGGCACCGCCTTCGATCTGCGCTCGCCCCGACTCCTCGGGGAGCCCGTCCGGTCGGACGACGAACAGATCCGCCGGGCCGGAGGATACGACCACTGCTGGGCCCTGTCCGGCGAGGAGACCGGGCGGCCGCGGCGCGCCGCCCGGCTGGCGGCTCCGGCGGGGACCCGCGTCATGGACGTGTGGACCACGGCGCCAGGGCTCCAGGTCTACACCGCCAACCAACTGGACGGCTCGCTCACCGGCGACACCGGCCGTGCCTTCGAACGGCATGGCGCGGTCTGCCTCGAGACGCAGCACTTCCCCGACGCTCCGAACCGGCCCGCCTACCCCAGCGCCGTGCTGCGCCCCGGTGCGACGGCTCACCGCCGCACCGAGTTCCGCTTCCCCCACCTCGCGGGCGGCGGAGCGGGCCGCTGACGCCACGGGCCCGACGCCGGTCGGGCCGCCCCGGCAAGGGTGCCCTCGCCGGGGCGGCCTGAGTGGACGCAGCGGTGCCGAGCTCTTCCGCCCATGTGCCCCCCTCGGCCGTGAACGGGATCGAAGCGAGCGGTCTAGCCGGCGCCTCCGTTCCCGCCGGCCCTCCGCTCCCAGGCGGCGGTGAACATCTCGTGCAGCGGCGCCGTCGGCAGGATCCGGCCGAACGGGGCACGGATCTCGTTGCCCCACAGCGGGCGCACCTCGTGCGCCGCCAGCTTCACCGTCTCCAACGGCAGATGCGGGGCCTTCAGCTCGCTCCACTCACCCGGCAGGAACACCGTACGACCGGCCCGCGCGCGCTTTGCCTCCACCACCGCGCCGGTGGCGAGCAGCTCCGTCCGGACCTCCGCGTGCCGCTTGGCCGACCAGCCGTTCCAACGCCGCACGTTGCGGTCGGAGGGCGCCGCCAGCGTCGCCACCTGGAGATACAGCGCCGCCGCGTCCGACCCGACGCCGAGTTCCCGCGACACCCGCGTGATCAGTTCCGGGCAGGACTGCCGCGGATCCGCCTCGTACGCGCCGGCTCGCACGGCCCCCGAGCGGGCCCGCCGCATCATCCGCTCAAGGCCTCCGCCGGGCAGCAGCGGTGCCACCCGGTTCAGCTCCTCGGTCAGATCGGCGACCTCCTTCACTCGCCGCCACACATCGGGATCGGCAACCGCCGCGGGCCGGAGGAAGGAGGCGCCACCGGGCGCGCACACCACGAGGGGCCCGGAGTCGTACGCGGTGACCGGGACCGGCCCCGCTTCCTTGCGACGGCCCATCGCCACCGGCAGCAGCCCGGGCCCGAACCGCTCGGCGATCCGCTCCGAGGTGTCCTGGACCCGTCCGCCGGGCAGCGCCAGCAGGAGCTCCGGACGCTCCAGTTCGGCCAGCAGCCGCTCGTACAGGGCCGTCGCGCCGGCCACCGCCGGGTCGCCGACGGGACGGTCCGTCCACGCCCACACCAGCGCGCTCGCGATCCGGTCGACCGGGATGCCCACCGGGGTGCCGTAGGGCAGATCGGGTCCCGCCGGCGGCACGGCCCGGACCTCCACCCCGATGCCGTACGGCGTCGCCGCCAGCTCCCAGTCGGTGGCCTCCACGGTCGCGTCCTCGGCCGCCTCGTACCCGCCCGCCAGCCGCCGGGCCCACACCTCGCAGAGCCCCAGGTCGACCTCCAGGGCGTCGGCCGTGTCGTCGTGCACGGCGGGCAGCGCACCGAGAAGTCGCCGCCAGACGACGGCCATCCGTTCCACCGCCGCTTCGACACCGCCCGGACGCCACAGCTGGGCCGGATCCTCGGGCAGAGCTGCCGCCAGGACGGCGCGCCGACCGGCGCTCCCTAGCCGCGTGTGCAGGCGCTCGTACGACTCGACCGTCATCGGAGTGGCCTTGTAGGGGGCCTTGCGCGCCAGAGCCCGGTCCTCGTCCCCGGCGCTCCCGCCGACCAGCCCGGCCACCACCAGCCGGGCCACAGCCCTTCGAACACCCGTCAGTTCGGCGAACCTCGCGGCCGCCGCCTCCGGCAACGGGACCGGACCGTGCGCGTCGATCGCCGCCACCAGGGCCCGAAGCCGGGTGGCGTCGTCCCGCTCCACGCGGACCGGTCGCGCCTCCGGTACCGCCGCCGGTACCGGATCGTCGTGACCGTCGTCAGCCGCGGGTGCGGTGAACCAGCATTCCGGCCCACTGCCCCGCACGGTGGCGGATGCCACCGGGAGACCTCCCTCGCGCAGTCCGTCCAGAGCGCCGGAATCGGGTGCGCGACCCACCCACCACCGGCTGCCCGAACGGGCGAACGGCTGGTCGGCCCAGGTGTCCAGGAGCGCCAGCAGAGCGGCCCGCGCCGCCTCCGGGGTGGGTGCCACTGCCGCCCGCCACGCCACGGCGTCGATCGTGCCCAGCAGTTGTGACCAGTCGTGCGGGGCCGCCGAAGGAGAGAGCCTGCGCACCTCCTCCACGATCGTCCCCGCCAGGCAGGCGCCGTCGGCGGCGAGCGCGCTCAGCGTCGCCGGCAGGGCCGCCTCCGGGGTCCTGCGCCACGGGTCGGGCGCTCCGTGCGAGACCAACCCGGCCAAGGCGGGCATCAGTTCGGTGTCCGGCGCTGCTCGGCGCGGTCCGGTCGGCGGTGCCTCGCCGAGGAGGGTGACGCGCCGGTGCAGGGCTCGCCGCCGCTCCTCCACGCGCGCGGCCCGTCGGGCCACCGCCACGACGGCTTCCGTCAGCACCGGGTCGGCGACGTCCGGCAGTTCCCTGACCACGGCCGCGCGCAACGCCTCCGCGCCGTCGAGGGCGGCCGTCAGCAACGCGTCCGCCGTCCGTGGTCCCACGGACCGCAGCGCCCGGGATCCGGCCGCGTCCCGGGTCCGCAGGAGGTACCAGAAAGCCGGTGGCAGGGCCACGCCGCCCGACACGGTGGCCCGCCGGGCCGGACTCACCCGCGTGTGCCGGGGTGAGCGGTGCCCGTCCTGTTCCCACAGCAGTGCGCCGTCGGCGGCGTACGCGCGCACGCCTGTCCGGGTCTCCGCCTCGGCGAGGACCACGTCCTCCACCGCACCCTCCGGCGGCGCCCACAGGCCCCAGGGCTCCTGCCCCGGCCGGTCGATGGCGAACCGCGCGGTGCGCCCGTCGATGCTCTCCACCAGGAAGCGGTCGGGCGTGTGATCGCGGTACCGGGTGCCGAACAGCACCCGGGTGCCCACGAGCCCGTCCCGGCTGCCCAGCGGCGAGTCGGTGAGAGCGGCAGGCAGCGGAGCCAGCTGCAGGGCTTCCACGGCGAGGCTCATGCCCTCCTCGGACGGTTCCGCCGCCGGAGCGGCGCTCGCGGCGCGCCCCGGGAAGTCCGGCAGGACCGTCGGGCCCTGGCGGACCCCGGTGACCGGGTCCACCACCTCCCAGGGCTTCCTCCTGTGGACGGCGTTGGTCCAGATCCGGGAGCCGTCGCCGAGCTGCAGCTCTTCCCGGTCGATGCCCTCCGTACCGCCCGGGCGCAGCACGCGTGTGCCGCCGTGCCGTCCGCCACCGTCGGCAGTCTCGAACTGGAAGCCGTACGCCCCGTCCAGACTGCCGCCGAACGGCACCAGCCCGCCGACCATTTCAGGCGTGAAACGCTCCTCCGGGCGGTCGGCCCACACCGCGGTGTCGCAGAAGGAGCCGGCCTTCAGGGTCCAGCTCACCAAGAAGGAACCGCCCACGTAGTGGACGGCGAACCTGCTCGCGTCCTGCGGCACCGTGAACCGGCAGGAACCCCGCACCCCTTCGGGCGCGACGGCGACCGCCCGGTCCCGCCCGAACACCGTCAGCACCGGCCAGGTGGACGTCACACCGGCCACGCCCGGCAGCCTCGCGTCCGCCTCCTCCGGCCCGGCGTCCGCCGCGAACTCGGCGTACACCGACTCCAGGGCCGGCCAGGCCAGTTCCTCCGGAAGCCCGGCCGTCAGCGAGCGCCTCAGCGCACCCGCGGCGCCCGCCCCGGCGAGGGCGTCGGCGATGCCGCCGAGCGCCGTCACCGTCGGCCGGTCCAGCAGGGTCTCCAGCTCGGTCACGGCCTCCTCGGCTCCGGCCATGCCGCCGCCCCCGACCGTGTCGACAAGCTTGCCGACCCGCGCTGCCACTTCATGGGCGATGCCCTCGTTGCCCGGCAGGAGGGTCACGGCCGAACCGGGTTGCCGGCGGGCCATGGACCAGTTCGGCAGCAGGTTCGCGTGCACGGTCCCCTCCAGTCTGCTGCCGAAGACCGGATCCGCGGCAAGCGCGGCGAGGTCCCGCCGGGACCCCTCGCCCCAGAAGCGCATCCGGACCGCCGGACCCGGGTCGACGACCGTGACCCCGGCCGCCAGGGCGGCGTCCAGTACATCCGCGTCGAAGCCCTGGTAGTGGTGCCGGGTGGTGTGCAAGGTCACCGGCTCGCCCGCGGCTCGCAGTCGCGGCCCCAACCGACCCATCAGATCGAGGAGTTCGGCCGGCAGCGGCTGCCTCGCGACCCCGCCGCCGGACTGGGCCGCGTACTGGTACATGTGCACGAAGTGTCCGACCCAGTGGTGCGGCCCGCCCTCCGGGACCACGCGCCCGGACTCCATCGCCTCCGTCGCGCCGCAGGCGATCAGCATCCGGAGCCACGCCCCGCCGTCGGTGACGCCGTCCGGAAAGACCTCCACCAGCCCGGCCGCGACCGTGTCCGTCGGCGGATGGGCTCGGAGGACCGGGGCCGCCGCGGTGAGCAGAGCGTCCGGCACCGACTTCTTCCTGGTGACGGACAAGAGCGAGCCCACCAGCCGCGCGACCTCCTCGTCCCCGTGCCCGGCCGCCTTGGCCGAAGCGCGCACCCGTCGCACGAGATCCGCCGGCAGGTCCGCAGGCGAGCCCGCCCAGGCGGTCAGGAACGCGTCCAGGGCCACATGCGCCGCGTCCGGATTCAACGTCTCGGCGAGGAAGCGCTGGTGGGCCCCGAACTCCTTGGCGGGCATGGCCCCGCCCTTGGCGAACAGCAGCGCGTTGGCCCGGCGGTAGCCGGCATCCACCGGCAGTCCGTGCTGCGCCTCCGCCGCCCGCGCCGCCGCGTACGCGCGTCCGCCCGGCCGGCTGCCATGACCGATCAGCCGGTGGCCCACGGTGTCCCAGAACCACGGCAGGTGGGCCGCCGGCAGTCGCCGCGCGCGGGCGGCCATCGCGTCGACGAACCGGCCGGGCTTCGCCCGGGACCGGTTGAGTTCGGAGCCCATGTCGTCGATCAGGCCACGCGCGATCCCGGCCGCGTCCGGGTCGTGGGCGGTGACCCAGTCGGCATAGGTCGTCGAGACGTGCGGAGCGGCGGCGGGCAACAGGGAAGCGAGCGAGACGATCACGCCTGGATCGTCGCATGCCCTACCGACATCGCCCCGGGGGTCGACTTGCGGACGGAAGCGCTCGGGCCGCGCCCGGCCGCCCACCACCGCTGTGAGGCCGGGCGCCGGCCCTTTGGAGCCGGCGCCCGGCGGGTGCGCGGGTCACGTATCGGTCGGGTTTTACGCCCGCTTCTCAGGGCGGGCCCTGGCGCGGAGCCGACGGCGCCTCGGCTGGTCCGGCAGCCAGCCGAAGGCGAGTGAGCTGCCGACGAGGCCGAGGAGCATGCCGACGAAGAAGCCGCCGAGGTTCGACGTGACCCAGGTTCCCAGCGAGGCCAGGACGGCGACGATCGAGTAGAACAGCCGCTGACCTGGGTTGAGGACGATGAGCACACCCGACAGGATCATGATCACGGGCAGTACGTAGCCGACGAGACTGTCCGCGCCCGCCGTGAGGATGACGGAGATGCTCGCCTGCTGGGTGAACAGAATCTCGACGCCGCCCAGGGCGACGGCGAGGCCCGCTCCGAAGGGGCGGCGGTGGCGCCATCGGCGGAACGTCCGCCACGGGTGCCGGCCGCTCGGGGCGGGCGGGCCGGTGTCCGCGGGTTCGACGGTGGTCTCCGACCCGGCCGTCATCGTCAGCAGCCCCTGGAGCTGAAGCTCATGTGCAGGTCGGGCAGGGTGAACCGGGTCGCGGTCGTGGCGTAGTTGGTCTGGCGCACGTTCTTGATGGTGACGGTGTCGGCCTGCTGGCCGAAGACGCCGAGCGGCCCCTTGACCGGGGGCTTGTCGAAGGTGCTGGCGTCGCCGCCGATCTCGATGTTGTCGAACGCGGCGAGCTTGCCGGAGATCTCGGTGGAGTCGGTGGTCAGGCCCGACGCCTTGACCGGTGTGCCCTTGTTGCCCGCGGTGATGTGCAGGAAGGTGCCGCCGAGCTCCACGCTCTGGCAGAGGTTGGTGAGTTCCGCCTCGCGGATGGCGGTGATGATGACAAGCACCTGCCCGCCGGTGTCGCCGGCGTTGGGGCTGCCCTCCGGCATGTTGTCCAGGCCCCCGAACTGACCGAAGCCGGTGCCCTGCAGGGTGTCTGCCGTCACGGTGAACGGCATCCCGGAGATGGCGAACTGGGCGGCGAGCGCTCCCTGTGCGGTGAGGACGACGAGGGTGGAGGCGATCGCGAAGGCGGGTGCGCCCATCAGGGCCGCGCGCCGGAAGCGCACTCTGCCGCGGCGCTCGGAGCCGTCGCCCAGGGGTAAGGAGGAGGTGGTGTCCGTGGAGTCTTCGGACAGAGCCATGAGGTGCTCCTGACATGAGTGAGGAAACAGACCTGTGGCGGCGATGTCCTGGCGCGGACGGTTCCCCAACCTGCCCGGGTCTTCCTCGGACTCGTGCCGAGGCGGCATGCCGCAGGGAACCTCTCGGACCGTACGCCCGTCATTACTCCAGAGTCAACTACTGTGCGAATAGCGGGTGTTGCTCATCGGTGTCGATGGTTCCGCTGGGGCGCTCAGGGACGCGTGAAGGGCGAGACGACGACATGCACCAGGATGTCGAGCAGTCGCGGGAGCTCCCCGGTCCGGTCCTCGTCGACCGCGCGGTGCACCGCCGCGTAGACGGCCCCGACGACGGTGGCCACCAGCTCGTCCCTCTCCACGTCGGGCGGTGCGGGAGGCGCGTCCACGAAGAACCGGCGGAAACTGGCCAGAAGTTCGGCGCGTGCCCGACGCCCGGCAGGCCCGGCGCACTCGATCTCGACCACCATCCTCGCGAAGGCGGGCGTCTGGCCCAGGAGTGACAGCATCACTCGCAGTCCGGACCGTACGGCCGCCGCCCATTCCGCTCCGCCGCCCGCCTCGTCGTAGGCCTCCTGCATGGCCCGCACCACCACCTGCGTACCACCGCGGTACGCGGCCAGCACGGCGTCCTCCTTGCCCGTGAACAGGGCATAGAACACCGGCCGGGTCACTCCGGCGGCGGCGCAGATGTCACTGATCCGGGCACCGCCGTACCCATTGGCCGCGACGGTACGGGCGACTCCGTCGAGGAGCCTCTCCCGCTGCCGCGACGCGACCTGTTCGGGCGTCAGCCGGCGCGGCCCCGGGCGCAGGGAACGTTCCGGGTCGCGGCCCGTACGGGCTCCCGGCAGGATCTGCCGCTCCTCGGTCGGGCGAGCGCTCTTCATCGGCCACATCCCTCCAGGGCTGTTGACGTCACATACTCGACAGGTTTACAACCCTGATGGGTTTTCCTCTCGTGTGTCCGGTGGAGGGGCTCCACGAGACGGGATCGTCTCCACCACCGCACACCGCACGGCCTATCCCGCTCCTCCGTGTATCACGCTCCTCCGTGTCCCGCGACACGCTCCGCCGATCCGTGGCGCCGGATCGGCCCGGCGGCGATCGCGTACCGCCCGCACGACCGTACGAGCCGCGTTCCCCCTTGATCGGCGTACTCCGCCGCGTCCGCACCCCACGCTGCCCGGCCGCGCCGTCCTTCCCTCGCTCCCCTTCACCCGCGCTCCCCCTCGCCCACGCCCGCCGAACCCCAGCGGCGGACGCCGCTGGGAGCCGTGCTCGGCGATGTCCGGCATCCCCCGGCTGTGCCGAGTTCCACCACCCTCACCGCTGGATCGAAAGGACCCCCACCATGAACAAGCGAGCCCTGTCAGCCACCGCCGGTGCTGCCGTCGCCGCCGTCCTGGCGGCCACGTCCGCGGCCACCGCGGCCGGCAGTGTGCTGACGACCGGCAGCGCGGGCGGCCCCGCCGTCGCGGTCGGCGATGTCGTCGCCGCGTCGCTGTCCTCCGGCACGACCGCCAAGATCGCCACCACCTCGGGCGGCAGCACCGGCATCACCTGCAACGCCTCCGGCTTCTCGGCCACCGTCACCGGCAACCCCGCGGCGCCCGGCACCGCCACCGAGACGCTCAACTCCCACACCCTCAGCAGTTGTACGACCAACATCTTCGGGGCGACCGGCGTGCAGAGCATCACGGTCAACAACCTGCCGTACACCACGTCCGTGACCTCCGGCGGCAGCCTCACCGTCAGCGCGGGCAGCACCGGGCCGATCCAGACCACGCTGAAGATCAACACCGTCCTGGGCGTGACGACCTGCGTCTACCGGGCCACCGGCCTGACCGCCTCCCCCTCCAACACCGACAACTCGCTCACCTTCACGAACCAGCTGTTCACCAAGGCCAGCGGCCCGGGCACCTGCCCGGCCAACGGCTACTTCTCGGCGAAGTACGGCCCCGTCCAGGACATCACCCAGGGCGGCGCCGCGGTCTTCGTGAACTGACCGCGACCGGCCACACAATCAAGGAGACGTGGGTCCCCGGACCGATTCGGGTCCGGGGAACCCTCGTCTCCACGGCAGTGCTCGACGCCGTGACGGTGCGTCAGCGATCGCTGTCGAGCACCTCGTGCAGGGTCTTCGCGAAGTCCGCCGGCGCTCCCTGCTGACCGAACTCGCCGCCCAGGAATCCGCCGTGGTGGCTCGGGAATCGCGTCAGCTCCGTGCCGATCCCGGTGGCGATCTCCGCCGCGGCGCGGGCGGGGAACTCTCCCTCGGACTCCTCGCCGGCCGCGATGACGATGCGCGTCGGCGCGGCACGCAGCGCGTCGATGTCGGGCCGGTAGCTCGTGCAGCCGCGCATGTTCTGACCCAGCAGCGGGTCGTCGCGCGAGCCGTCGTCCTCGGTCGGCAGCCCGAAGTCGGCCGGTGAGGGAGCCGGCTCGTCGGCCCAGTTCGCCGGGAAGGGACCCTTGCGGCTCGCCACCGCGAAGAACTTCGCCATCGCGGGCCCCATCCCCTCCCGCAGGTACGTGGCGTGAACGTCCGCGCAGACCTCCAGCGCGGCCTCCCGGTCCGGGAGGACCTGCGCCGTCGGCGGCTCGTGCGCGACCAGCGTGCGCACCAGGTCTCCGTGCGCCGCCACCAGAGCGAGGGCGTTCACCGCCCCGCCACTGCTCGCGAAGAGATCCACCGGCCCCGCGCCCAGCGCCTCGATGACTCGCCGCAGGTCGTCGGCGTGCTCCTCGGGTGTCGACTCCGTCGCGCCGTCGGTACGGTCGCTGCGACCGACGCCCCGAGGGTCGTACGTGACGACCACCCGGTCGGTGAAGTGCGAGGCCAGCGTCGCGAAGCCGGTGGCATCCATGGGCGAGCCGATCATGAACAGCGGGGTGCGACCGGCGGCCGCTCCGTCCGCGCTCCCCCGGATGTCGTAGCGCAGCGTGGCGCCGACGGCCTCGATCGTACGGGTCTCGACATCAACCATGACCATTCCTTCCGACGTAACGGTGTCTTGGGTATGGACCGTCTCCGCCTCAGGAAGTCATCGCTCGCTCGGGAATCCCCTGAAACAAGCAGGGGGGAGGGTCGCGGCGGTCACGAGGCCGTGCGGATCACGTCCGTCACTCTGCACTCCACGGTGCCGGTGACCTGGGACAGGCTCTGCGCGCGTCCCTGCGAGACCTGGCCCGGCGCCAGGTGATCGACGGTCGTGTCGGCCTCCGCGACCCGGTCGCCCGAGGGCACCACGAACTCCACGCCGATGAGGTAGTCGCTGGGCTTGCCGCTGCGGTTCGTGACCGTCACGTCCGCATGCGGCCACTTCGTGACGGCGTCGACCTGGCAGGCGGTGATCCGCACGTCGCCACGCGGCCCGTCGGGATCGTCACTCCCCGGGTCGTCGACGGAGAGGACCACCGCCACGATCCCACCGACGAACACGAGGGCGAGCACGACGAGGACGATCAGGCTGGTGGTCAAGCACGTGCGGCGCCGTCGCGGCGGGCCTGGCGGCGGCTGAGCCGACCATTGCGGACCGCTGGGAGGAGCCGTCATGGTGTCCTCTCTCCGTACTCGATCCGCCCCCGTACGTTCCCCGTACCTTCCGTTGCTTCCAGAATGCTCCGGGATCCCACCGTCGGCACGCCGGGCTCGCGGAATTCGCTGGGCTTCCGGGTCCGGCGCAGGGGATCATTCCCGGCATGGCCGATTGGGCGACGTACGTGGTGGTGCCGGAGGACGGCGATGCGGACCGTCACGAGGTGTACGAGGCACGGTTCGGAGCGGTGGGCCTCGATCTCGACCTGCTGGCCGGGCCCGATGTCGTGGTGCCTCTGCTCCGCTCACGCGGCCGGGTGGAGGGACGGTGGCGCGACGAGGGGATCTGCGAGGCCGGGGCGCTGATCGATCTGCGGAGCAAGACCCTTCTGTTCTTCGCCCGGGAAGGTCCGGTCACACAGATGCGTCTTCGCGCTGCCACCTGGGAGCTGCTGCGTCGGGCCTGGCAGGGGTGGGAGCTGCGCTGGACGTGCGACGGCGCTGCCGATCTCGCCGCCCGTCTGGGCCTGGACCCGGAAGAGGTACGTGAACCTCCTCGAAGGGTCTACCCGGACTCGGCCCTGGACCTGGGGGACGACGAGTTGGAGGAACCCGACCCCCTCGTCCGTGTCCTCACGATCGGCGACGCCGGCCGCTGCCACGTCCTCTCCGGCGTCAACGACCACCCGATCGCCGAAGGTCCGGCTCTCGTCGACCGGCTCACCGACGCGCCGGATCACGGCGTGTACGCGCTTGCCGCCGATTCCGGCATCCATGTCGATCCCGCGCGGCGACGGGTCGGCTGGTGGCTGCTCGACGCCGTACCAGGAGCCCACGACATGGCGGCCCGCTGGCCGGGCTGGACGGTCGATTTCTGGCAGGACCGCTGGGAGGAGCATGTACGGGTCGCGGGCGGACGGTTCGCACCCCCTGCGGTCCTCGCGGAGCAGGCTCTCGCCGAGCTGAGGAGTGAGGCCCTGGAGCACTGGTCGCAGGGACCGTCGTCCGACTGGGTCGGCTGGATGCAGGCATCCTCGCCGGAGTCCGTCCGCCACTCCGTGATCGCGGCCCTCGGCGGGTTCCGCTCCCCCGGTCGCTGAGCCGGGCAAACCGCCTCGCCGCTCACCGCGGTTGATCGGCGGTGTCGGTAGGTTGGGGGCCATGCCGCATGTCCGCAACCGCACCCCCGCCCACCCCGTCGGCCGCACCCGGCGCTGTCTTCTGGCCGCTGCCGCCGCCCTCACCCTCGTCCCGCTCGGGGCCTGCGGCCGGGGCGGCACCCCGGCCACGCCGTCGTCGCCACCCCCCTCACCACCACGCGCGTCCGCGGGCGGTGCGGCGGCGATGCCCGTGAACGCGCGTCTGCGGGAGCTGGAGCGCAGGTACGACGCACGGCTGGGCGTGTACGCCATCGACACCGGCAGCGGTCGTGAGGTCGCGTACAACGACGGCGCCCGCTTCGCCTACGCCTCCACCTTCAAGGCCCTCGCCGCCGGCGCCGTACTGCGCACCTACACCTCGGGCGGGATGGGCCGGAAGGTCACGTACTCGCGGGGCGACCTGGTGGACCACTCCCCCGTGACCGAGAAGCACGTGGGGACCGGGATGACCCTGAACGAGCTGTGCGAGGCCGCCGTGCGTCACGGCGACAACACGGCGGTCAACCTCCTGCTCGACCGACTCGGCGGCCCCAAGAGGCTCGACGCGATGCTCGACGAGTGGGGCGACCGGATCACCCGGGTGGAACGCCGTGAGCCGCAGCTGAACGAATGGGCGCCGGGCGCCACACGAGACACCAGTACGCCGAAGGCCCTCGCCCAGGACCTTCGCGCCCTGGTCCTGGGGGACGTCCTCGGCCCCGACGAACGCGCCCGGTTGACGACCTGGCTGAGGACGAGCACCACGGGCACGGAGCTCATCCGGGCCGGGATGCCCAAGGGTTGGGTCGTCGGCGACAAGTCCGGCGCGGGCAGCACGTACGGCACGCGCAACGACATCGCCGTCGCCTGGCCCCCCGGTCGCGCACCCGTCGTCCTGGCCGTCCTGTCCAACCGCCCCACCCAGGAGGCTCGTTACGACAACAAACTGATCGCCGACGCGGCCGCCGTCGTCGCCGAGTCCCTGTCATGACGCGCGTGAGCAAGCAGACGGAGGACACGGCCCTGGTCCCCGTGCCCGCCGGGCAGGTCACGCTGTCGGACCGCCGGACGCAACGCCGCTGGTCGGTGGAGGTCGCCCCGTACGAGCTGGCGCGCTTCCCGGTCACGCAGGACCGCTACGCGGAGGTCACCGGGCAGCGGCCCGGCACCGCCCACGGGGAGCGGTTGCCCGTCGAGGGGGTGTCGTGGTGGGACGCCGTCCGGTTCTGCAACGCCCTTTCCGAGCGGGAAGGGTTCGCACCCGCCTACCGCATCGACGATGACAGCGAGGGTGACGGCATCGAGTGGGACAGGTCGGCCGACGGATACCGGCTGCCGACCGAGGCCGAGTGGGAGCACGCCTGCCGCGCCGGTTCGGACGGCCCGCGCTACGGGCCGCTCGACGAGATCGCCTGGTACCGCGGCAACTCCGACGAACGTCTTCACGAGGTGGGCACCAGGCGCCCCAACGCGTGGGGGCTGTACGACATGATCGGCAACGTCTGGGACTGGTGCTGGGACGTCTACGACCCCGAGGTCTACGGGTCCTATCGGGTGCTGCGCGGTGGGGGCTGGTTCGACGAGCACTGGAGCTGCCGGGCGTCCGCCCGCCGGCGCAGCCACCCGACGTTCCGCGTCGACGACGTGGGCTTCCGCGTCGCCCGCTCCCTCGCGGACCCCGCCCCGCGCTGATCGCCGACGGGCGGCGCGACCACGGCCCTCGCCGACATCAGCATCACTCCGAAGCACCACGTGCTACCTCGTACCAACTCGTACTACCTCGTCAAGGAGCAACTCCCCATGCGTCACGCGGATCTCGTCTTCCTCTCGGGTGCCGTCCTCACCATGGATCCCTCAGCACCCCGTGCCACCGCTCTGGCCGTCAGCGGGGAGCGGATCGTGGCGGTCGGCGGGGACGAGGAGGCGCGTGAGCTGGTCGGGCCGGGCACGCGGGTGGTGGACCTGGCGGGGCGCGCGCTGTTGCCCGGATTCCAGGACGCGCATGTGCATCCGGTGTACGCCGGGCTGGAGTCGGGGGCCTGCGACCTCTCGGGGACCACGGATCTCGGCGAGTACCGGCGGCGGATCACGGCCTACGCCGCCGCCCATCCCGAGAGGCATTGGATCACGGGTGCCGGCTGGTCGATCGAGAGCTTCCCCGGCGGACTGCCGACCCGGCAGATGCTCGACGAGCTGGTGCCCGACCGCCCGGTGCTCCTGGCCAACCGGGACCACCACGGTGCCTGGGCCAACACCCGCGCACTGGAGCTGGCGGGCGTGACCGCCTCGACGCCCGACCCTGCGGACGGGCGCATCGAACGCGAGCCGGACGGCACCCCCTCGGGCATGTTGCAGGAGGGCGCGGTCCTCGTGGTCAGCCGGGTCGTGCCCGCGCCCACCGAGCAGGAGCTGCTGGCCGGACTCGAGCGCGCCCAGCGCCTGTTGCACTCGTACGGCATCACCGCCTGGCAGGACGCCATCCTCGGCTCCTACGGCGGCCATCCCGATGTCTCCGAGACCTATCTGACGGCCGCCGAGAGCGGTCTGCTGACCGCTCGCGTCAACGGCGCGCTGTGGTGGGACCGCGAGGCCGGCGCCGAGCAGATACCCCACCTCGTGGAGCGGCGCGCGGCGTTGCGCCACGGCCGGTTCCGGGCCGACTCGGTGAAGATCATGCAGGACGGTGTGGCCGAGAACTTCACGGCCGCCATGACCGCTCCGTATCTCGACTCCTGCGGCTGTGTCACGGGCAACGCCGGCCTGAGCTTCGTCGATCCCGTCGCGCTGCGCGCGTATGTCACCCAGCTGGACGCCCTGGACTTCCAGGTGCACTTCCACGCGCTCGGCGACCGCGCCGTCCGTGAGGCCCTCGACGCCGTCGAGGCCGCCGGGAAGGCCAACGGACAGCGCGGCAACCGTCATCACCTCGCCCATCTCCAGGTCGTGCACCCCGACGACATCCGCCGCTTCGCGCAGCTCGGCGCGGTCGCCAATCTGCAGCCCCTGTGGGCGGCCCACGAGCCGCAGATGGACGAGCTGACCATCCCGTTCCTCGGCCCGGAGCGCGCGGGGTGGCAGTACCCCTTCCTGGATCTGCACCACAGCGGCGCGCGGCTGGCGGCGGGCAGCGACTGGCCCGTCAGCTCCGCCGCTCCCCTGGAAGGCATTCACGTCGCGGTCAACCGGGTCGAGCCGGGCCGTGACCCGGAGCGCGTCTTCCTGCCGCGTCAGCGGCTCGACCTCACGACGGCGCTCACCGCCTACACGGCCGGCTCCGCGTACGTCAACGGACTCGACGACACGGGGACGCTGCGGCCGGGCGGGCTCGCCGACCTGGTCGTCCTCGACCGTGACCCCTACGCCGTGTCCGCCTCGGAACTGGCGGGGCTGCGCGTGGAGGCCACGTACGTCGGCGGTGCTTGCGTCTACGAGGGCTGAGCCGGTCCGGTCGGTCGGGTCACAGGCTCGTGTCGCGGTGGGTGGGCCGGCCGTCGAGGGCGGTGAGCAGGACGGGCAGGTCCGGCAGTTCGGTGGCGGCGACGGTGAGCGGGTTGTCGGCGAGGACAGTGAGGTCGGCGCGGTGCCCGACGACCAGCCGGCCCGCCTCGTGCTCCTCGCCCGCCGCGAACGCGGGGCCGACGGTCATCCCCTGGAGCGCTTCCAGGGCTGTGAGCGCCTGCTCGGGGCCGTGCGGGGGCTGGGCGAGGTCGCGGCTCGGGCGGCGGTGCCGGGCGCCTGCCATGACACCCAGCGGCGGGAAGGGCGCGATGGGCCAGTCGGAGCCGAGGACGACGGACGCTCCGGAGTCGCGCAGGTCGCGGCAGCGCCAGGCACGGGAGGCCCGCTCCTCGCCGAGGCGGCGGGACCAGTTGTCGGTGTGGTCGGCGCGGGTGAAGTCGCAGCAGTGCGTGGGCTGCATGGAGGCGATGACACCGAGCTCGGCGAAGCGGCGCAGCGTGTCGTCCGGCACGCTCTCGATGTGCTCGATGCGGTGCCGCACCCCGCTGCGGTCGCCCGCCTGTGCCTTCTCCACGGAGTCGAGGACGTGCCGGACGGCAGCGTCGCCGATGGCGTGGGTGGCCGTGGGCACCCCGGCCCGGTGCAGCTCCCCGATGATGTGGGTGTAGGCGGCGGGGTCGGGCCAGAAGGCGTGGGTGGACTCGCCGTGGCAGTCCGGGTGCTCGAGCCAGGCGGTGCCGTTGTCGATCGTGCCGTCCATGAAGAGCTTGACGCCGGCTGTCCGCCAGAGCGCGCCGCCGGTGCCCTGCCGGTCGATCAGCGCGCGCAGCCCCTCTGCGTCGGTTCCCGGCTGGCACCAGGGGGCGACGCGCAGGCGCAGGGGCAGCGCGCCGACCGCGTCGAGTTCGGTGTAGAGGGCGAGGCTCTCGCCGTTGGCGTCCATGGCATGCCCGCCGGTCAGGCCGGCCGCGGCCATGGCGCGCAGCGCGGCGGCGAGGCGGTCACGGCGTTCGGCGTGCGTGGGCTGGGGCGCCGCGCGCTCGACGAGCTCGCAGGCGGCGTCCTCCAGAAGCAGGCCGGTGGGCCGGCCCGAGTCGTCGCAGACGACTTCGGCGGCCTGGTCGAAGGTCCGGGGTCCGTCGACTCCGGCCAGTTCGAGTGCACGGGGGCTGGCGAGCATGGAGTGGGCGTCGAAGAGCTGGAGCAGGGTCGGTACGCCGTCCAGCACGGGGGCGAGTGCGGCCGATTCGACGGGCCGGTCGCCGAACGCGTTGGGGTCCAGGCCCCAGCCGAAGAGCCATGCACCGGGCTCCAGCGTCCGGACCTCGCGGGCGAGGGCCTCGCGTACGGAGGCGAGGTCGGCGCAGCCCGAGAGGTCGAGGCCGTGGGTGAGTTCGGCCCCGGAGACGGGGTGGAGGTGGCCGTCGGTCAGGCCGGGGGTGACGACGGCTCCCTTGAGATCGACGACGGTCGTCGAGGAGTCGGCGAGCGCGCGGATCTCGCGGTCGTCCCCCAGGGCGGCGATCCGCCCTCCGGCCACGGCCAGGGCGGTCTCCGGCAGGAGGTGGCCGGTGACCGGGTCGAGCAGGCGGGCGGAGAGCAGGACGAGAGAGGTGCGCACAAGAGCTCCAGGAAGAAGCGGGAGGAGGGGTGGGGCAGTGGTCGGTGGGGGCGGGCGTGGGGCTGCCGTCGGCGTCCGGGCTAGAGGCCCGGCGGGCGTGGGGCTGCCGTCGGCGTCCGGGCTAGAGGCCCGGCGGGCGTGGGGCTGCCGTCGGCGTCCGGGCTAGAGGTCGCCGTCAGCGTCGGTGGAGGTCGAGGCCGCGGTGGGCGCCGAAGCGCCGGGGACTTCGCCGGCGCCCGTGTCCGCCGAGGGGGCGGCCGGGTCGAGGGTGCCGCGCGCCAGGCCGAGGTCGCGCTCGGCGGTGGTGACGGCCATCCGGGTCACCACCTCCGGCCGGTTGCTGCGGTCGGTGTTCGCGTGGGCGCCGAGGCCGTCGAGCACGACCAGGATCTGGATCGCCGTCGCGCGGGGGTCGTCCGTACGGAACTCCCCCGTGCCGACGCCGTCCCGGATGAGCCCCTCCAGCCTGTCGTCGGAGGCGAGCTCCTGCTCGGCGACCCGGTCGCGCAGCAGGGGCCGGTAGCGGCTGAGGTGCCGGGCGTTGATCCAGAGCCGGCTGATGTCGTCGTACGCCTCGCCGACGGAGAGGGCGAAGTAGCGCGCGAGGTACTGCGTGGGGGTCCCGTCGGACCGCTCGGCGGGCAGCAGCGCGTCGAGCTCGCCGGTGGCCGCGGTACTGAACGCCTCGGCGACGAGATCCTCCGCCGAAGGGAAGTAGTGGCTGATCAGACCGGGGCGTACGTCGAGCTCCTCGGCGATGCGCCGGAGGGTGACGATTTCGAGGCCCTCGGTCAGGGCGACCCGGGCAGCGGCCTCGACGATCTCCGCCCGTCGGGCCTCCGGGGACTTGCGAACTCGTTTGCGCTGGACGCTTGACGACATACCGGCGATGCTATTGAGTGTGCGACCAATAAGCAAGCAGGTGCGCACCCCACGTATCCGGAGGACCTCATGACTTCCACCATCCCCGACCCGCGCCACGGCGCCGATGGCGCGCCGCCGGTCACCGACCGGGCGGGAAGGGTCGAGGTCCACGGCATCGATCACATCCCCGATGCCGAGCGTCATGGACGACCCCGTGAGCTGTTCGCGATCTGGGCGGCGGCCAATGTGAACTACCTGAGCCTGGTCATCGGCGGAGCTCTGATCCTGATGGGCCTGAGCCTGGGGCAGGCCCTCCTGGTGATCGTGGTGGGCAATCTGTTCTGGCTGCTCACCGGAGTGCTGGCGACGTCGGGCCCGGCCGCGGGCGCGCCCAGCGAGGTGATCACGCGCGCGATGTACGGCATCCGCGGCAACCGTGTGAACAACGCGGTCACCGGCTGGATGATCTCCGTCTGCTACTTCGCCCTGAACCTGGCCGCCGCCGCGAGCGCGGCCTTCGCCCTCGTCGACAAGATCGGCCTCCCGACGAACACCGTGGTCAAGACCGCCGTCGTCCTGGCCATCGCCGCCCTCACCCTGACCATCAGCGTCTACGGTCACGCCCTGATCGTGAAGCTGTACCTGCCGATCACGATCGCGCTCACCGCCGCCTTCGGCGTGGTCGCCTACGCGGTGCTGATGCGCGCGGACTTCGGCCACGGACCCGACGCGCCGCTGACCGGTGTCGACCTGTGGGCGACCCTCCTCGCCGGCGTCACCGTCATAGCCTCCGGCCCGCTCTCGTACACGACGAGCGCGGACTTCTCCCGCTATCTGCCCCGTACGGCGTCCCCGCGGGCGGTCGCCGGCTGGACCGCGCTCGGCGGCTTCCTGCCGAGCGTCGTGGTCTGCTCGCTCGGCGCACTGGCCGCGACGGCGGTCGACATGACCGACCCGCAGACCGCGCTGGAGGAGATCCTGCCCGGCTGGTTCTACCCGGTCTTCCTGATCGCCCTGGTCCTCGGCACCATCTCGATCAACGCCCTGACCGCGTACAGCGCGGGTCTCGCCCTCCAGGCCGTCGGCATCCGCATCCGCCGTTCGCTCAGCGTGATCGTCGACGGCACCGTCGCCTCCGCCCTGACCCTGTACGCGCTGCTCGTGTCCAACTTCCTGGACACCGTCAGCAACGTGCTCCAGCTGACCGTCGTCCTGCTGGGCCCGGCCATGGCCCTCTACGCCACCGACATCCTGCTGCGCCGCAACCGCTACGACGGTCGCGCGCTGATGGACGAGACCCGGGGAAGCCCGTTCTGGTACTCCGGCGGCGTCAACGGCGCCGGCGCGGTCGCGCTCGGCGCGGGCGTGACCGCGGCCGCCCTCTGCGTCAACACGGTGTACACGGGCCCGGTCGCCGCCGCCTTGGCCGGTGTGGACCTCGCGCTGCCCGCCGGCATCGTCGTCACGTCCGCCGTCTACGCGCTGCTGATGCGGAACTCCGCTTCCGTACGCGCGGCCCGCGCGGGCGCCTGAACGTCGATACCGGTCGGGGCGGGAGCGCGGAGGGCGTCGGCAAGCGTCGCCACGGGGCGACCGAAGACCTCGTTCAGCACGAGCCGCTGATGCTTCGTCAGGGGCGTCACGAAGACGACGGCGTCTGCCCCCGTCCGCTCGCAGAGCTCGACGGCCTCGCGCACCTTGCCGGAGCCGAGCACGGTCCGTGAGGAGTACGGCGAGCCCATCAGCCGCACCCCGCCCCTGGACACGCCCCGGCGCTGGACGACCTCCCCCACGACCCGCCCGCCCCGCGCCGTCACCTCTCCGGCCGCGGCCTCCATGAGGGCGCCGAACTCCTTCCGGCGCGCGGAGAAGAACCCCACGAGGACCACGCCACTTCCGGCAACAACCACGCCCTGCAGGAAAGTCGCCCCGGCCGCGCCCACCCGCGCGCGCCGGGCCGGCCTGTGGTCGCGCCTCCGGTTCCGGTCCATGCCACCAGCGTACGGGGGGCACTTTCCGCCTCCCTCTTGCTGTTGCAAGTAATATGCAAGAAGCTGTCCGGGTCCTTACCACCTGCCCTGGACGCGGAGCCCCGTCATGCCTCCTCTGTTGCCTGACACCGGACCTCAACGAGTCATCGCCGCCTCGAACTTCGTCAACACGGTCGGCAGCGGTCTCTATCTGACCGCCGGGGTCCTGTACTTCACCCAGGCGGTGCACCTTCCGGCGGGTCAGGTGGGCCTCGGGCTCGGGATCGCCGGATTCGTCTCGCTCGCGGTGGGCATCGCCGTCGGCCGCCTCGCGGACACCCACGGCGCACGCGGTGTCTACGCGATCACCCTCGTGGTCCGGACGGCGGCGACGGCCGGCTTCGTGTTCGCCGACGACTTCTGGACGTTCGTCCTGGCGGTCTGCGCGGCCACCGGGGCGCAGGCGGCGGGCCTGGCCGCGCGCAGTCCACTGATCCGGCACTACGGAGGGGACCGGCCGCAGCGGTTCCGCGCGTATCTCCGCTCGGTGACCAATATCGGCATCTCGCTCGGCGCCCTGCTGGCAGGCTGGGTGGTCCAGGTGGGCACCCACACCGCGTACCAACTCCTGGTCGTCGGCAACGCGGTCGCCTTCGCGGCCTCCGCGGCGGTCCTGGTCCTCCTGCCGCCGGTCGCACCCGTCCCCGCGGTGGACGGCCCGCGCCGGGTCGCCCTGCGGGACCGGCCCTATCTTCTTCTCACAGCTCTCGACGGCATCATGGCCATCCAGTTCAAGGTGCTCACCGTGGCCATCCCCCTCTGGCTGGTCGAGGCCGTCACCGCACCGCGCTGGCTCATCTCGGGCACGATGCTCGTCAACACCGTCATCGTCATCGCCTGCCAGGTGCGCGCTAGCCGCGCCGTCGACTCCCCCGTCGCCGGCGGAGCCGCCTACCGACGATCGGGTGTGGCCTTCCTCGTCTCCTGCTCGCTGATCTCGCTCTCCGCCGGAGCGCCGACATGGGCCGCCGTGACGCTGCTCATGACCGCGGTCGTCGTCCACACGGTCGGCGAACTCTGGCATGCCGCAGGAGGCTTCGAGGTGTCGTTCGCCCTCGCGCCGAGGCATGCCACCGGCCAGTACCTGGGCGTCTTCGGTCTGGGTGCCGGTCTCGCCGAGACCCTCGGGCCCGGACTGCTCATCGCGCTCTGCATCACCTGGGGACGACCCGGGTGGTACGTCATGGGTGCGCTGTTCGCACTGACGGGCCTGGCCGCACCCCTGGCCGTCCGCTGGGCGCAGCGTCATCAGCCCCTCGACCCCGGCGAGGGCCCGGCGGGCCACGAGCGGACGCCACCGGCACGCAGGGCGCCGGTGGCGTCGATGCCTCAGTCGTAACTGATGTCCGTGGCGGTGTACTTGCAGTGCGTGCCGTCGGGACCGCTGCCCAGCTCGACGGGCTCCTTGCCCGTCGTGTTGCCCTGGAAGCGGACGCACGGCTTGATCTTCCCGCCGCCGTCACCGTGGATCCGGACGTTGCGCAGGGCGGCGGTGTCCCCGTAGTTCGTGTTGATGCCGACGAGCGACTTGCCGGGTGCGGTCACGTCCACGTCGTTGACGATGACCGAACGGCGGTACTGCTTGGAGCAGTTGCCGCAGGTGCGCACCAGCTTGCCGAACTCGGCGACCTGGAACCTGGTGACGACCAGCTTGCCGGCTCCGTTGAACTGGAACACCTTGTCGGAGGCCTTGCGGGCGCCGCCACCGTAGACCGAGTACACGGAGTCCGCCGAGGTGCCCTTGAAGGTGGCGGCGTCCTCGCCGACGTCCTCCCACCAGACGTTCTGGATCGTGCAACTGCCCATGCAGTGGATCCCGTCGGCGGCCGGCGAGCCGAGCACGACGTTCTTGAGGACGGCGCCGTCCTTCAGCCTGAAGAGCGGGGCCTGCCCTTCGTCCTGCCCGTCCCCGCCGAGAGCGCCGCTCCCGTGGAAGCGCTGCAGCTTGCCGTCGTACGTCCCGGAGACCTCGATCGTGCTCGTGACCGGCTTGTCACCCTTGGCCTTGGGCCAGGCACCGGCCGCGCTCGCGGGGCTCATCAGGGTGGTCGCCAGCACGGCGGTGGTCAGCCCGAGCGTGGCGGCGGCCGCGGAGAGGACGACGACGCGCTTGGGCCGTCTCTTGTGTCTGCTCATGTATCCCATGCCTTCGATGTGGGGGGTCTGTTCGTTCCTTGCGCCTCCTTGTCGTCACCGGTCGGCCGAAGGTTGCCGTGGGAATCGGGATCCCTTCTCTGCGTCGGCTCGATCCGACGGTCCATCAGGTCAAGTGTCCCGGACTCTTGACTCGGGTCGCGGCAGTCGGGATTCTCGTCACACCCTCAGCGCGGAACATGACAACTCACACGCCGCGCCGCCGACCCGTCGACCGAGGACGTGAGCGATGTCCCTGACGCGCCCCCCACGCAGCTCCATGACCGCCAGAGGCAGGGCCTTGGCCGTCCTGTCGCTGCTCCTGGCCACAGTGGCCGCCATGCTGCTCGGCCCCGCACCCGGTTCCGCCGCCGAAGAGAGCTGGTGGAACCCTTCCGCGCGCCCCCAGCCCGACTCCGCCGTCAACGTCACGGGCGAGCCCTTCAAGGGCACCAACGCCCAGGGCGAGGTGCGCGGGTTCGTCGACGCGCACAACCACCTGATGTCGAACGAGGCCTTCGGCGGGCGCCTCATCTGTGGCAAGACCTTCTCCGAACTGGGCGTCGCCGACGCGCTCAAGGACTGTCCCGAGCACTACCCCGACGGCTCGCTCGCGATCTTCGACTTCATCACCAAGGGCGGCGACGGCAAGCACGACCCGAACGGCTGGCCGACCTTCAAGGACTGGCCCGCCCATGACTCGCTGACCCACCAGCAGAACTACTACGCCTGGGTCGAGCGGGCCTGGCGCGGCGGCCAGCGGGTCCTCGTCAACGACCTGGTCACCAACGGCGTGATCTGCTCGGTCTACTTCTTCAAGGACCGCGGCTGCGACGAGATGGACTCCATCCGCCTGCAGGCCAGGAAGACGTACGAGATGCAGGACTACGTCGACAAGATGTTCGGCGGCCCCGGGAAGGGCTGGTTCCGGATCGTCACCGACAGCGCCCAGGCCCGCGAGGTCATCGCGCAGGGCAAGCTGGCCGTGGTGCTCGGCGTCGAGACCTCGGAGCCTTTCGGCTGCAAGCAGATCCTGGACATCGCGCAGTGCTCCCGGGCGGACATCGACCGCGGCCTGGACGAGCTGCACGGGCTGGGCGTGCGCAGCATGTTCCTGTGCCACAAGTTCGACAACGCGCTCTGCGGGGTCCGCTTCGACTCCGGGGCGCTGGGCACGGCGATCAACGTGGGCCAGTTCCTCTCCACCGGGACCTTCTGGAAGACCGAGCAGTGCGCGGGCCCGCAGCAGGACAACCCGATCGGCCTGGCCGCGGCGCCGAACGCGCAGAAGGAGCTGCCGGCCGGTGTGAGCGTGCCCGGGTACAGCCAGGACGCCCGGTGCAACACCCGCGGACTCACCGATCTCGGCGAGTACGCGGTGCGCGGGATGATGAAACGCAAGATGATGCTGGAACTGGACCACATGAGTGTGAAGGCCGCCGGCCGGGCCTTCGACATCATGGAGTCGGAGTCCTACCCCGGCGCGATCTCCTCGCACAGCTGGATGGACAGCAGCTGGACCGAGCGGCTGTACAAGCTCGGCGGGTTCGCCGCCCAGTACATGAACGGATCCGAGGCGTTCAGCGCGGAGGCCAAGGCCAAGGACGCCCTGCGCGAGAAGTACGGGGTCGGCTACGGCTACGGGACCGACATGAACGGCGTCGGCGGCTGGCCCGGCCCGCGCGGCGCCGACGCGCCGAACAAGGTCACGTACCCCTTCCGCAGCGTCGACGGCGGCTCGGTCATCGACCGGCAGACCACCGGGCAGCGCACCTGGGACCTGAACACCGACGGCGCCTCGCACGTCGGGCTCGTGCCGGACTGGATCGAGGACATCCGCAAGGTCGGCGGTCAGGGCGTGGTGGACGACCTGTTCCGCGGCGCCGAGTCCTACCTCGACACCTGGGGCGCCTCCGAGCAGCATCGGGCCGGGGTGAACCTGGCCGCGGGCGCTGCGGCTTCCGCCTCCACCACTGAGTGGTGGAACCCGTTCGTCACCTACGCACCCGGCCGGGCCGTGGACGGTGACCGGGGCACCCGCTGGGCGAGCGAGTGGAGGGAGGGCCAGTGGCTGCGGATCGACCTCGGGCAGCCGCAGCTGGTCAAGCGCATCACGCTCGACTGGGAGCGGGCGTACGGCAGGGCGTACCGCATCGAGGTGTCCGACGACGGCGCCGTGTGGCGTACCGTCTGGTCGACGGAGGCCGGTGACGGCGGCCTGGACACGGCGAGATTCTCCGGCACCACCGCCCGGTACGTACGGATCCAAGGAGTGCAACGCGCCACCGACTGGGGGTACTCGCTCCACGAGGTGGGCGTCTACAGCGGCTGAGCCGCGGCGAGACGGAGCGACAAGGCACGGCCCCCGGGCCGGGCGGGGGGGGGGGGCTCGGGGGCGCCC